>JAPUJS010000434.1 GCA_027296045.1 bacterium
GGGCAGGTTTCATAAACACGATGTCGGAATAGACCAGGAAGTCCGGGCCGAGAAGGCAGGCCAGGGTATTCCGCACGGGATCGCTCGTGAGGTAGTCCTGGAAAACCGGGTCGTAGACGGCCACCCGATGGAATTTGCGCAGCGGGGCGTCATCTTCAGTGCCGGCAACTTCCGGTTCAACCTGTCGGGTGATCCGGTCGTCCCCTTCGCCTCCATCCAGTTCAAGAACGCGCGTTCTAAGTGCTTGGACCTGGTCGGGACTTGCAATCTGGGGAATCTTTAGGAATCCGTCGAGCCTGAAACGGGACAACTGCTTTTCAGTCAGAGCCGGTTTCTGATCGGGCATGTGAAATCCCTTTCGATTCAGAGTTCGATCAAAACGTTTGGATATTTCTCCAGCCGCGCAATCAGGCGGTTATTGTCTACCAGACGAATCTCTGCGCCATTGCAGAAATATCCGGTCAGATCCAGCAGCGTGACATCGAATTTCCAGAAAGCCATCTGCGTACCTTTCTCTACATATCCAGGCGGTCCACAGAACCGCCATCTCGGTAAAAGCTATATCCAATCCTGCATAGACAATTATTGACTTGACTAAAAGCATTTATGCCCGACATGTTACGTTTTTAATAACGGTTATAGGATCCACTGGGTCGAACACTCTGACAATCCCATCATGATACTGCTCTCCCTATAGAAAGACAAGAGGAGTTGGTGGTTCACGGTGACCGATTGAATGTGTCTGTGAGATCAAGATGGCCTTTGCTTCCAAAATAGCTCGACCCAGACATCCTGCCAGTAATCAAGTGAGGTCACAATGAAAATTGATCATGTCGAAGCCATCAACCTCCGCTACGAGTACCCCGGTGCGAACGGATTCCAATACGCCGGTGGCACCTGTACAGCACGGGTCACCACACTGGTGCGCGTACACACAGACACGGGTGAAATCGGCCTGGGATCGGTCTATTCCCACCCTGCGCTGGTCTATCTGATCGTGCGGGATCAGATCAACCCCATTCTCCAGGGTGAAGACCCCACGCAGGTTGAAGCGTTGTGGGAAAAAATGTATGGCCTCACACGAAGGTATGGTCAGAAAGGAGTCGCGCTGTCGGCCATCGGCGGTGTGGACACAGCTTTGTGGGATTTGAAAGGAAAGGCCGAGGGAAAACCGATCCGTGAACTGCTCGGCGGTAGGCAGAACACCTGTCCGGCCTATGCCAGCGGCCTGCTCTGGAAAGACATCAACGACCTGGCAAAAGAGGCGGCGCAACATATTGAGGATGGATTCCGCCGCGTTAAAATGCGCCTGGCCCGCAGCGAAGACTACGACGTGGCAGCGGTCAAAGCCGTGAGGAAAGCCATCGGACCGGACCACGACATCATGGCCGACGGATCAATGCGCTACCACCTTGACCTTGCCCGGCGAATGGGTGATTTCCTGGCAGAACAGGGCGTCTTCTGGTTCGAAGAACCCTTTGCTCCTGAAGACCTGGATTTATACGCTGCCCTGCGGGGCACGGTTGGCATCCCCATTTCAGCCGGTGAAAACGAATTTGGATTGCACGGATTTAGAGAACTCGTTCGAATGAAAGCGGTAGACATCGTTCAGCCCGACGCCAGTCGAGGCGGTGGCATCACGGTGGTACACCGGGTGGCGAAACTCGCGCAGGAGCACGGACTCAGAGTCGCCCCGCATACCTGGAGCGATGCCGTCGCCATTACGGCAAACGCGCAAGTCGTCTCGGCCATCCCAAACGGCATCACCGTCGAAATCGACCGCACGGGCACGCCCTTCGTAGAAGACCTCCTGGTCGAACCCCTCACCGTCACAAACGGAGAACTGCAATTAAGCGATCGGCCGGGCCTCGGGATCGATCTGAATATGGACGTGGTGGACCGGCTGCGAATGGACGATCCCCTCTCAATTCCCGAAGGATCGTATTCGGATATGGTCTTCGGCAAGGCCTATCTCCCGCCATCCTTACCCTACGTGGAGAAAGCATCATGAGCCGTTTCCGGGTGGCCATCGGATCCATCTTTACAGAATGCAACCAGCTCGGAGGCGTCGTCATCGACCTTTCCTGGTTCGAGCGCTATACGCTGGCTCGGGGAGAAGACATCCTGGACATCGACTCGGGCGTCGTGGGCGGTATGTTGAACATCCTGAAGGACCATCAGACAGACCCCGCCCCCCTGATTTTTGCCAGCACCTGCCCGGGCGGTCCTATTGCCTCCGACTGTTATGCCCAATTGAAAGCAGAATTGCTCAACCGTCTCAAAACAGCGCTCCCGGTGGACGGCGTCCTGCTGCCCCTGCACGGCGCAGCAACCGTCGAAGACGTAGACGATCCCGAAGGCGATCTCATCCAGTCCGTTCGAGAGATCGTGGGCGCTCAAATCCCCATCGTCGCCACACTGGACCTGCACGCCCACGTCACGGCAGACATGGTCCGGCACGCCGACGCCCTGGTCGCCTGGGAAACCTATCCTCACCGGGACACGTACACGACAGGCGAACGTGGTGCCCGATTGCTGATGGACACCCTGGAAGGCAAATGCCGCCCCCAAATGGCCATGGCAAAAGTCCCGGTCATCACAAGCGCTATCCGGGGATCCACGGAAGGAAACGACCCCTTCGCCGACCTGATGCGACACGCCAAATCACACGAGGGGCAAAACAGTATCCTCTCAACCAGCGTCTTCCTCATCCATCCCTACCTGGATCAGGCAGATATGGGCAGCGGATGCGTCGTGGTCGCAGATGGCGACCTGGACCGGGCCGAATCATTGGCCAGGGAAGTAGCAACCATGTACTGGGCACGAAGATTCGACCTGGAACCCGAGGCCTTCACCCCGGCAGAAGCGATCGAAAAGGGACGGAAAATCGATGCTGGCCCGATTGTTCTAGTAGAAGCGTCAGACTGTTGTGGGGGTGGCGCGGTCGGCGACAGCATCGCCACGCTCAGCGCCCTGATCGAAGCAAAGGTGACAGGCATTGTCCAGGTCGTAGACCCGGAAACGGCCGCAACCTGCCACCAGGCCGGCGTCGGCACGGAGATCACAGTCCCCCTGGGGCACAAGTTGGACCCCCGATGGGGGAAACCCATTACCGTCACCGGGCGGGTTGTGAGACTCGGCGACGGGCGATTTACATATACCGGCGGCATCTGGGACGGCGTGGAAGGCGAAATGGGTCCCTCGGCGATCCTGGCCGTCGGAAACGTCCAGATTCTAGTCGCCTCTTACGGAACCTACGACTGGCTGGACGAACAATATCGCAGTCTAAATCTGGACCCGTCAGCCGCCAAATTCGTGGTGGCCAAAAATCCGATGAACTATCGGATCGCGTATGGCGAAATTGCAAAGCAAGTCTTTGTACTGAACACACCCGGTCCGACTCCGCCCACAGTCCGGCACGTCAAATTCCGAAACCTGAAACGGCCTTACTTCCCGCTGGATGAAGAAATTCCGGGATTGACACCAGTGATCCTCCGATAGACAAACGGTCAACCCAAATGGTTGACCGTTTTTATGATGCACACCGCGACCTTGACAAGATGCTCAGCTTCATTCCTTTGTTATCGCTTCTCTCCAGGAACCCAACCTGTGTGAAAGATCACCTTCTCCGTAGTGACTCAGGCAATCTCTATAAATATCGATAAATCGACAATAGAGAGGAACAAGCCCTTTGTTTAACAGTTTGACGACTTCATCTGACGATTCGGGTAATGATTCCTGACGCCATAGATATGCCCGCTGTACTAACGCTGCATCATGGCCCGAAAAGTGATCGACGTAATATTGAAAAGATACGTCGTTACCCGCAATCTCTCCTGTTCTCTCCAGATAGATAAACCGCGCAGGGAAAAGAACCGTTTTTGTAACATATACAGTCCCTTTGGAGGCGACCAGACTACAGTTATGAAACTCCTCAATTCTCTCATCACTTCCCAGGAGATCCAGTGCGAATTCTGCTCCTGAGATCTCAAGTTCCTTCTTTGTCGGCCGAATCAGATTGCGCCTCACATCTTGGCCAGATAAAAGCAATGCATGATCAATGAGATCCAGTCGATCAAATGGAGGATAACGCCCGGCGTCTACAACACCGTTGATTGAATCGACCGACCCCCAGAATATGGAGACCTTATTCTGAACTGTGGCGCTGCGTGCCAATGCTTTTGAGAGCACAGAATCAATGATACTTCCGTCTTGCGGCCGCAGTGGACCATCCAGAATGATACCGATATCGATATCACTTGCGACTTCACTGAAACTACCTCTCGCCAAACTTCCCATGATATAAACAGCAAGACATCTTTCTTTGAAAGTTGATTCGCTTAATGAAAGGACTTCCTGCACCAGTAACCTTATTTTTTGATTGCTTGTTTGCACCCTTAACCCCTTCTTGTCCTGTCAAGCCGGCACAATCAAGAGATGCCATCTCGTAGATCAGCCAGATCGTATTCTGTCTTAAACACAGCCATAAGGAGACCGCCCAATGGGCCTTCAAAACGCACCCTGGCAGCGTCTGGACCAACCAGCGCTCTCTTCAATGACCACGCATCAGACCTGGTGCCGCGTCACCCTCTATAACCCCACCGTTCTCAAAGTCGGCGGAACCTATAAAATGTGGTACCTGGGCAACCGTTCCCAAACGCGGGTCAGTGACATGGATCTGGGTTACGCCACTTCCGACGATGGCCTGCACTGGACCGAACATCCCGACAACCCCATCCTCACCGGCGATGACCTGCCCGAAACATACTGCTGGCAGACCCCCCACGTGATCTTGGATGAAAACCGCTACAGGATGTGGTTTGTAATGAGCACCAGCCAGCGTAACGACCGGGGAGTCCAGATCTCATATGCCCAGCAACTCGGCTATGCCGAAAGTCCCGACGGGCTCTCCTGGAAGGTCCATCCGGAGCCGCTCTACCCCAGCGGCCGGCGGCCCTGCGTCCTCAAGGACGGACCAAATGCATACCGTATGTGGATGAACTCCTCTCCCGAACCCGATGGAG
>JAPUJS010000435.1 GCA_027296045.1 bacterium
AACCCGAAAATCCAACCCCTGCTTTTGTGCCTCCAGCGCCGCCGCCATTCCCGAGACACCCCCTCCAATCACCACCAGATCCAACACCCCTTCTTCCTGCTTCCGTCCCTGAAACCCCGAATGGGCCACCATTGTCTGCACCGCCCGGGCCCCGGTATGCGACGAAAATTTCAACAGCGGAATCCCCGTAATATCCCCCACAATATACAGCCCGGGCACATTTGTCGAACCGTCTTCATGGGCCAACGGCAGCCGCTCCACTGTCCCGGCTGGCCACCGCGTGTGCAGCCACTTCGTATATCGCTTCATCCAGTCCAACATATCCCCAGACCCTCCTATTTGGCTCAACCGCCGCCGGATCGCCTTCCGTGTTTGAAAAAACCAATAGGCTATTCGACAGGCCCCGAAAAAAAATCGGCCCCCTGCATAATCATGTCCCGCTGTTTCACCACCAGCCCCTTCACCCGGGGCAAATAGTCGTTTTTCCAGCGCGGATCATTCCGCACCGCCTGTCGGGCCTTGTCAAAATGGGCATAATCCTCATACGCCCAGATGTGCACCACCTGGTTCAAAGTTCCGATATCCGTGTGATACCACCCCGCCAGTTTTACCCCGTGATCCTTCCGAATCTGGAGCGCCACTTCCCGCACGGCCGCCATATACTGGGGCACGCCTCCAGGCTGCAAATCGTAAATCCGCATATCATAAATCATAAGTTAACCCCTTGAAAAAAGAGCGCAAGGGTCAACCCAGCCCTTGCGCCCTAAAAATAACACCTCAAACACCCATTCTATCGCTGACCCACCACCACATAATCGCGTTCATCTGCACCCGTATACACCTGACGGGGCCGGGCAATTTTCTGTTCCGAATCGTTCAACATTTCCTTCCACTGCGCCAGCCAGCCGCACGACCGACCCACAGCAAACAATACCGTCATCATCTTGACCGGCAGCCCGATCGCCTGATAAATCATACCCGAATAAAAATCCACATTCGGATACAGGTTCCGCGACACAAAATACTCTTCTTCCAGAGCAATTCGTTCCAGCTCCAGAGCAATATCGATCAAGGGGTTCTTACCCGTCACTTCAAACACTTCATACGCCGTCTTTTTAATGATCGTCGCCCGGGGATCGTAATTTTTATACACCCGATGTCCAAACCCCTGAAGCACCACTTCTTTCTTTTCTACCCGCTGAATATAATCGGCCACATTGTCCACCGACCCGATTTCATCGAGCATGTTCAACACCGCCTCATTCGCACCCCCGTGTGCCGGTCCATAGAGAGCCGCAGCCGCTCCTGCCATCGAAGAATAGACATCGGCGCCCCCACTGCCAATGCCGCGCATCGTGCTGGCACTACAATTCTGTTCGTGATCGGCGTGCAAGATTAACAACACATCCAACGCCCGTTCCAACACCGGATCGGTTTTATAAACCTCCCCTGCCTTTCCGAAGAGCATGTTGAGAAGATTAGCACAATAACCCAGGCCCGGATCGGGAGCAACATACGACAGGCCTTCACTCCGACGGTGTACCGCAGATCCCAGCGTGGCAATATTTCCGATCGACCGGCGGATGTGTCCATCCCGGGCATCGTCCGTCTCAAAATCTCGAACATCATCGTAAAAGGCCGACAACCCCCCCAGAACGCCTACCAGCATCCCCATGGTATGAGAACCCACCCGATATCCATCCACAAACTTCAAAATATCTGCGTCCACCACCGTCTGGGCATTCACATCCTCAGACCAGGCCGCCAACTGGTCCTGGGTCGGCAACTCTCCATACACCAACAAATAGGCCACTTCCAGAAACGTGGACTGTTCGGCCAATTGATCAATTGGATATCCGCGATAGCGAAGAATACCTTCTTCACCGTCGATAAAGGTCACCGCACTGGCACAGGAAGCCGTATTGAAATAGGCCGGATCATATCCCAAAAGCCCAAAATCTTTGTCTGAAACTTTGATCTGCCGCAATTCAGCCGAGCGCACATAGGCACCATATTCCGAATAGGTTCCAGAATCAATGGGGAGTTCATACGTTTTGCCGGTCCGATTATCCGTAATCGTGATCGACTCGGTACTCATAAGGGGAGCTCCTTTCTACAGAACAAACTCAGGCGTGAACCTCATAGATCACGCTATCCAGTGTTTTTCCGTTCAAAGCCACATCTTGCACCATATGCTTAAACACGGATCCGAACACGGTTTCCAGGGCCCGTTCATAAGACCGATTGACCGCGTGGCTCCAGATGGCCAAAATCCCATCCGTTCGCAGTCGGGTCCGCAACACCTGGAGCATCGATATGCTGTAAACCCGGCGATTTTCGGGCCGGACCACCCAGTCGGGGCCGTTGTCAATATCGATCACAATGCCGTGGTAATGCTGCGGCGACCCCTTTACATACTCATAAAAATCGCCCACCACCACTTCGGTGCGCCGATCATCCAGAAGATCGGCATTGCCCAGGTGCGTCCGGTTCCAGTCTACAATTCGAAACTCCAGCTCCACCACACGTACCGTCTCCATCTCCGGACGTTCCAAAGCCTGCCGAAGCGAAGCGCCCATGCCCAGCCCACCAATCAACAGCTCTACGTGTTTGCGATGGGTTCCAATTCCCGACAATGCAACATCTGTCAACGCCCGGCTCGACGGCGCATTGTAGGTCGCCATCAGGTGCACGCCGTTAAAAATCAGCTCAAAATTCGTTTCCCCGTCCGAGTCCACGGCCGCAAGCTGGATTTCACCATGGCGGGTGCGTGCATGTGCCACCACCCGCCTGTTGAGCAGATCCATAGGGTATCCTGATCGCAAGTGTCTACGCGTAAAACATCCGTTTCAACGAAGACAGTACAATATATACCGAAATTTCAAATATTCAAGCGGATTCGCCAGGCACGTTCCTTTATCCCCTTGACATTTCAAAGGTCCTTTCTTTATTAAACATCCTGGAGAGCACCAAAAACAAAATGACCCCCATTTTAAACCCGATCAGACCTGGCACATTTTGAAGAAACCCCTCCCAACGACTGGCCCTGAAAATGAATATTCATCTACCCCGTCCCATCCAGAACGCTTGAGAAAGGAAGCCCCTGATGTCCGATCGCCCGAACTTTATCATCTTCATGAGCGACGACCACGGCCATGCTGACCTCTCCTGCATGGGCGCGACAGACTTTCAAACCCCCAACTTGGACCGCATTGCCGAGCGGGGCGCAAAATTCACCCAGTGGTATTCCAACGCCCCCATCTGCTCGGCCGGACGTTGCGGCATCCTCACGGGCCGGTATCCCATTGCCGCCGGCATTCCCGGAAACGTCGGCCTCACCGGCGGATTATCGCCCGAAATGCCCACCATTGCCAAAGCCCTGAAGGATCTGGGGTACCAGACCTGCATGTCCGGCAAATGGCATCTGGGCAACCGCGAACCCCACCTGCCCCACAACCACGGCTTCGACCACTGGTTCGGTTTTCTAAATGGCTGCATCGACTATTATTCCCACACCTTCTACTGGTCCCTCACCTCGGGCCGCCAGGCCCGGCACGACCTCTGGGAAGATGGGGTAGAAATCTACCGAAACGGTCAGTATTTCATCGATCTGATGACACAAAAGGCCATCGAATACCTGCAAAAACAACAGGAAACCGACAGCCCCTTTTTTCTCTACATGCCCTTCAACACCCCCCACTACCCCCTCCATGCCCCTCAGGATTACATGGACCGCTTCGCCCACCTGCCCCGGGCCCGCCAGTTCATGGTAGCCATGCTCACTGTGATGGACGATGCCATCGGCACCATTTTAGACGAACTCGAACGCCTGGACATCTTCGACAACACCTGCATCGTCTTCCAACCCGACCACGGCCCCTCCCGTGAACCCCGCAACTGGACCGACGGCAGCGAAGACCCCTACCCTGGCGGCGACACCGGCGGCCTGCGCGGCCACAAAGCAACCCTCTGGGAAGGCGGCATCCGCGTGCCCACTCTGATGAGCTGGCCCAACCGCTTCGAAGGCGGCAAAACCATCACCGAAGTCGGCATCGGCATGGACATCTTCCCCACCTTCCTCCAGGCAGCCGGCGGCGACCCATCTCAATATACCCTCGACGGCACCGACATTCTCCCCATGGTCGCAGACGGTGCCCCATCCCCTCACGGCGACCTCTTCTGGACCCGTGGCCAAAAAGGCGCCGAACGCGCCATACGCCGCGACAATTTCAAACTCTACCTCAACGGGGAAGACGTCCACCTGTCCAACCTGAAAACCGACCGAGCAGAGACCACCAATATTGCCGAAGACCATCCCGATTTGACACGCGACCTTTTAGATGCCCTGAATAGCTGGCATCGTGAGATAACACGATAGGCCGTCATCCCGTCTTCGTACACCTGAATACAACCTCAGAATCCCGTCCTTCCACAACTGCCTTCTCATGGGCAACATGCGTTCCTGCCCTGCACCGGTTGTACCCGAAATACGTCGTCAGGACTCTCAACCGGACCGAATTTCGAAATTTTTTGGGATCCCAACCTGTCCCTACCCCCGTCCGCCTTTCACACTCCACACCGACCCCGTCGTATACGTATTCCGTTCCGAACACAAAAATTCAATCACCTCTGCCACCTCCTCCGGATCTGAATATCGCCCAATAGGTGTGCCCGGGTTGGCAAGATGTTCGGCCGAAAATCGGGGCACTACCATCTCCGTTAACGCCCGCCCCGGTTCTACTCCATTGACAAATACGCCCTGTTTGCAATACGCATTACCCAGCGCACTCACAAACGAATAGACGGCCCCTTTGGACACCGAATACGGCACCTGATTCGGACTTCCGTTTCGCGCCCCCGACGTGATCGTCACACACCGCCCCCATCCCCCATCCAGCATGGGAGGGATTGCCGCCTGGTGAAAGTGATACACCCCATATACATTGATCCGCATCACCTTATCAAACTGTTCCACCGGCTGCTCAAAAAACGGTTTCTCCCAGCCCAAAACCCCTGCACAACACACCAGAATATCCAGCCGACCAAACTGTTCCACCGCCTGTGCCACACACGCCTTTGCAGACCCCTCATCGGTCACATCCGTATGCACAAACAGGGCCTTCTGACCCATCGCTTCGATCTCCGTCCCCCTCTCCCGCCCTTCCACTTCCAGTATATCCGCAATCACAACATCCCGCCCTTCTTCTGCAATCCGAAGCGCCGTTGCCCCGCCAATCCCTCTCGCCCCCCCCGTAATGATTGCCACGCGTCGCTCTTTTGAAGCCGCAAACCGCAAATTGGGCATCAGCCACCTCCTTCGCCTATTTCAGTGCTTGCCTGTCGCCAATGAATCGCGCATAATATAGTAAATTCTCATCCCATTGTACGTTTCGAGTTGGTCTAAATCGGACCTCGAAACTTTATCCAAGGATATTCCCCATGAAAATCGACAAACTCGAATCCTTCCTCCTGCTCAACAGCTATGTCGTCCGCATCACCACCGACACCGGTATCTCCGGCATCGGTGCCTCCTCCTGCTGGGGCTATCCCGAAGCCATCCAGGCCATCGTCAACGTCTACAAAGACTACCTCATTGGCCAAAACCCGTTCCGAATCGAACACCACTGGCAGCACCTCTACCGCATGAACCCTTTCCGGGGCACCGCCTGCTCGGGTGCCGTGAGCGCCGTCGACATTGCCTTGTGGGACCTCAAAGGAAAGCATTTCGAGGTCCCGGTCTGGGAACTTCTAGGCGGCAACTGCCGCGACAAAATTCGTCTCCACATCCTCTCCGGCGGCCCCACCCCCGAAAAAATGTACGACGCAACCAAACAGGCCATCCAGGACGGCTTCACCGCCATCAAATTCGACCCCTTCAGCGGCGGCTTTCAAAACATGGCCCAGGATCGCCTCATCAAACATGCCACCGAAATCGTTGCCTCTGCCCGAGAAGCCGGCGGCCCCGACATGGACCTCATCGTCGAAGTCCACCGCAAACTCACCCCGATGGTCGCCGTCGCCGTAGGCGAAGCCCTCATCCCGTTTCACCTCTACTTCATGGAAGACCCCATCCAGATCGACACCATCACCACCCAATCTGAAATTGCCAGACGCATTCCCGTCCCCCTTGCAAACGGCGAACGCAACACCACCATCTGGGAATTCCGCGAACTCTTAGAACACGGCGGTCCCCAATACCTCCGCCCCGACGTTGCCCTGGCCGGCGGCCTCACCCACTGCAAAAAAATCGCCGCCATTGCCGAGGCCTACCACTGCGCCGTCGTCACCCACAATTTCCTGAACCCCCTCATCACCGCCGCCTCCCTCCAACTGGACACTGCCATCCCCAACTTCATCACCCAGGAATACACCAAACGCGACGAAGACCCCACTTTTGCCGTTTTCAAAAGCGCGCACAAACGAGAGGGCGGTTACATTCCCGTCTCTCAGGCACCCGGCCTGGGCGTGGAACTCGACGACACCCTTATCGAAGAAACCCCGTTCGCACCGCTCACCAAAACAGATACGCCGCTCCGGGAAGACGGGTCGGTGGCCTATTCGGTGTAGGCCACAGCCCCCTTCCCCCGAAATCCCCTCTGTCTCCCCTTTTCCAAAAGGGGAGGAACTCGCTCCGGGCGAAAAAGTGGTGAGCAATAAGGCGATCTTTTCAGGGGATAGAGAATCGCAGAGGCAACAAAACCCACTGCTTCTTCAACACATCTCCCAAACGGAAGCAAGTCACCTCACCGTAACAACAGCCTATAGGGAGAAGTAATCGCTGCACACAGCGCACTGTCCGTCCAGCGCCACTGCTCAGAAGTGCTCCTTCACCGGTAGGGCAGAAGTGCTGCCACGATCACCTTGGTGGTTTTGCGCTGTGCCATCACAAGGCCCCGCGCCGAGCGGCGACCTTTTCCCCCCTTTTGGGTCGTTCCAAAAGGAGAGAACGCGAGCCAGCGAGTGTTCGACCGGAGGCAGGAAGGGTGGGGAGAGGTATTTTTCACAAAACAAACCCTGAAACCCTCACAAAGAAAAACACCATGCCCGGAACCCTCATCATCATCGGCGGTGGCCCCCACAATTTCAAAAACCGCTTCCTCAAACTCTCCGGCGGCCCCGAAGCCCCCATCGTGATTATTCCCACCGCTGGAGAAGAAGACCACTACGACGCCCACTGGAAAGGTCTCCAATCCTTCCGGGATGCCGGCGCAAAAAACGTTACCCTCTGCCACACCCGCGACCCACAAGAAGCCGACTCCGAAGCCTTTGTCAAACCCATCCAACAGGCCCGGGGCGTCTACTTCTCCGGTGGCCGCCAGTGGCGCCTGGCAGACGCCTACCTCAACACCCGAACCCACCACGAACTCCAAAACCTCCTCAAACGCAGTGGTGTCATCGCCGGCACTTCCGCCGGTGCCACCATCCAGGGCTCCTACCTGATCCGGGGAGACACCCGCGGCAACACCCTCATGATGGGCGATCACGAACAAGGCTTCGGCTTTCTCGAAAACGTCGCCATCGACCAGCACCTCCTCAAACGCAACCGCCAATTTGACCTCGTCGGCGTCATCAAAGCGCACCCCCATCTCCTCGGCATTGGCATCGACGAAAACACAGCCATCGAAGTTCAGGGCGACACCTTCGAAGTCCTCGGCAAAGGCTACGTCGCCATCTACGATTCAGACTGTACCATCCCGCCTCACGGCCCGTTCTACTTCCTTGCCCCCGGCGATCGCTACAATCTAAAAACCCGGGAAGCCACGCGTCCCCAAACCACGTATGAAGCCCTGGATCGAATCGAACGCAAAAAAAACAAATAATACCCACGTCAGATCAAAGTGTCGTGATACACTTATTTTCCCTGCGCAGGGAAAATAAGTGTATCCGCCCGAAATATAGACAAAAAAACCCGTTTGCCTTTCTACGACAAACGGGGGTGATACAAACCAATGGCACCCCCAAAATTAAGGGCGCATTCCAGATGCGCCCTGGCAATATCTACTTCTGTATCCTATCTCAATGCGCCACCAGCCAGTTCTCTCCTGTCCCCATCTCCACCACAATCGGCACCCGCAGTGGCAACGCGTCTTTCATCGCCGCCTCCACCAAAGGCGGCACCACCTCCATCTCGTCTTTGTGCAAATCAAACACCAGTTCGTCGTGCACCTGCAACAGCATCCGCGTCTTCAACTCCCGATCGAGAAGCTCCCGGTGAATGGTGCTCATCGCCAGCTTGATCATATCCGCCGCCGTCCCCTGAATCCGCGAGTTAATCGCATTTCGCTCGGCCCCCTTCCGGGTCGTGGCATTCCGCGAATTGATATCCCGCAAATACCGACGGCGACCCATCATCGTCTCCACATACCCGTGTTTGCGGGCAAAGGCCACCGTCTCATCCATATATTTTTGTGACCCCGGAAACTGTTCGAAATACTGCTCAATCAGAGCCCCCGCCTCCGATCGGGAGATATCCAGTCGCTCGGCCAACCCGAATGCCGAAATCCCGTAAATAATTCCAAAATTCACCGTCTTGGCCTGTCGCCGCATCTCCGCTGTCACATCCTCCTCCCCCAGCCCATACACCTTCATCGCCGTGGCCGTATGAATATCTTCCCCCCGCCGAAACGTCTCCATCATCCCCTTATCGCCACTCAGCTCCGCCACAATCCGCAACTCAATCTGAGAATAATCCGCCGACAACAACGTATACGCATCTCCTCTCGCCACAAAGGCCTTCCGGATCTCCTGCCCCTTTTTCGTCCGAATTGGGATCGTCTGCAAATTCGGCCCATGTGCTTGAAGCCGGCCCGTCGCCGTCACCGCCTGCTCGTAATGCGTATGCACCCGGCCTGTGCCTTCAAACACCGTTCCTGGCAGCATGTCCACATACGTCGACTTCAATTTTGAACACATCCGATAATACAAAATTTGCTCCACAATCTCGTGCTTATACGCCAGCCGTCGCAAAATCGCCTCGCTGGTCTGATACTGCCCCGTCTTGGCCGTCCGCCGGGCATTGGGATCCAGCTCCATCTTGCCAAACAAGAGTTCGCCCAGCTGCTTTGACGAATTCAAATTAAATTTTTCTTCGGCCAGTTCATAAATCTTCTCCTGGGTGCTCCTGATCTCATTTTTCAAATCCACCGAAAGATTTTGAATCGCCTGCACGTCCAACCGAAAGACTTCATACTCCATCGCCACCAGCACCGGCACCAGCGGACACTCAATCTCCTCAAACACCTTCTCCTGATTCTGTTCCTGAATCTTGGGTCTCAACTGTTCGGCCAATTGAAACGTAATATCCGCATCTTCCACCGCATATTCCACCACCTGTTCCAGCGGCACCTCGCGCATGCTCTTTTGCTCTTTGCCCTTCTCCTTTTCGCCAATCAGCTCCGATATTTTAATGGGACGATATCCCAGGAGTGCTTGCGACAAATAATCCATACTGCGTTTTAATTCGGGGGCAGCCACATACGCCGCCAGCATGGTGTCGAACAATTTGCCCTGCACCCGAATCCCCTGCCACAACAACACGCCCAGATCGTATTTCAAATGATGTCCGATCTTTTCAATTTCTGGATCTTCCAACACTTCCCGGAATTCCTCCAAAATCGCCTTTGCCTCATCCCGATCCTCCGGAAGCGGTACATAAAACCCTGTATGTGCTTGAAAAGAAAACGCCAGCCCGATCACCGCACAAGTCTTCACATTCAAACCCGTCGTTTCCGTATCAAAACAAAACACCTCCTGCTCTTTCAGTTTCCCGATTAATTTCTTTCGCTTGTCCGGCGTATCCACCAGTTTATAATCGTGCTTCACATTTGCAATCGTCTTCAGATCATCGCCTGCATCAAACATCAGGGTCTGTTGCGGACTGGCATCAAAATCGTCGCCGAACAGCCGCTTGCCCATCGTATGGAACTCCAGTTCCACAAAAAGCGCCTTCAGCTTGGCCTCGTCTCGTGCCTTCACCTTCAAATCGTCCAACCCCACTTCCAACGGTACATTCCGCTCAATCGTCACCAGTTCCTTCGACAAGAGCGCCTGTTCCCGAAACGTCTCCAGATTCTCCCGCTGCTTCCCTTTTCGCTCTTCCACATGGTCCAGCAAATTTTCCATACTCCCATATTCTGCGATCAGCTTCTGCGCCGTCTTCTGCCCAATTCCCGGCACCCCCGGCACATTGTCACTGGCATCTCCCATCAGCCCCAAAATATCAATCACCTGTTCCACCCGCTCAATCTGCCAGTTCTCCAGAATCTCCTTCACCCCCAAAATATCCGCACCATCGCCCGAACGCCCCGGTTTCAAGATCAACGTCGTATCCGACACCAGCTGTGCGAAATCTTTATCGGGAGTCACCATATACGTCCTAAACCCTTCTTCTTCCGCCACACGTGCCAGGGTCCCAATCACATCATCCGCCTCCCACCCCGGCATCCGGATCACCGGCACACGGAATGCCTCGCACATCTGAAACACAAAAGGCAATGCCATACTCAAATCCTCCGGCATCGCCTCCCGCTGGGCTTTGTACTCCTTATAGACCTTGTGGCGATGGGTCGGTTCGGGCGTGTCGAACACCACAGCAAGATGGGATGGCTTCGTTTTGCCCAGAATATCCAGCAACGTATTGGCAAACACAAACAGCGTCGACGTATTCATCCCCTTCGACGTCATCCGCGGATTTCGCATCAACGCAAAATGCCCCCGGTACACCAGCGCCATCCCGTCCAGCAAATACATCACCTGATTCGATTCACGCATCGCCACGCTCCCAAAAATGGTGCCCCTATCAGATACGAGTTCTCCACCAAAATACTGCACTTACGTTCAGGTGTCAAGCCGGATCACAGAACCCTTCATCCGTGGCCCTTCGTGATCAGCCCGGTGACCCCGTTGCCAACAACCCGCCATCCACCGGTAACGACACCCCTGTAATACATCCGGCTGCCGGCGAACACAAAAATGCCACCGCCCGCCCAATATCCTCCGGCGTTCCCCGTCTGCGAAGCGGGATAAACGGGTGCAATCGCTCCTCGACACTACCAATATTCGGGGCTTCGGTCCCAAATTCATGGTCCGTATTCATATGCCCCGGCAAAATGGCATTACACCGAATCCCATGCACACCCAGGTCCAGCGCCATGCTCTCGGTTAGCCGCAAAACCCCTGCCTTCACCACCCCATAGGCCGTATCCGTTGGCCACGCCCGCCTCCCATGCACCGACGACGTGCTCACAATGCTTCCGCCATCGCCTTGCTTTAACATTTCCTTCGCCGAAGCCTGGCTGCACAGAAAAAACCCCTTCAAACACACGTCCATCGTGCGATCCCAGGTCGCCTCATCAATCTCCAAAAACGGCTTATTTTGAGACCAGTAGGGGTTGTTCACCAAAATATCGATCCGCCCAAACCGTGCAACAAAGGCATCGATCATCCCCTGAACCGCACCCGAATCCGAAATATCCCCTTCATAAAATTCCGCCTCGCGTCCCATCTCCCGGATCAACCGGAGCGTTTCGTCCCCATCCGCATCCTTTTCAATATCATTCACCCCCACGTCGCACCCCGCTTCTGCCAACGCCAGCGCAATCCCCCGACCGATCCGCCGCCGCCCGCCGGTCACAAACGCTTTTTTCCCTGAAAGTGGCATCGCAATCCCCCTTTGACTAATTGTGTGAATATCCTATAATTTAAAAAAAAGGCGACCGAAGGCCGCCTCTTGATATGTTAACCCACAATTTCCAGCACATGCACCCAGAGCGTCACTTCTTCTCCAGCCAGCGAATGGTTCGCATCCAGTGTCACCGTCTCTTCCGTCACCCCGGTCACGGTCACCTCAACCAGCGTCCCGTTGGGGTCCGACTGTACTTCCATCTGCGTGCCTACTTTCAGCGGCGTATCTGGAGGAAACTTGGATCGTTCCAATTCAATCACAAGTTCAGGATTATAGGCCCCAAACGCCCGCTCCGGAGACAAGACCACACTCCGGACTTCTCCTTCATCCATACCCACCACCACTTCGTCAAGCCCCAGGAAAACCACCCCCTCGCCCACCTCAAACTCAAACGGTTCGTCCTGAGGCGTCTCATCAACCACATGGTCATTTTCCAAAATTCCCCGATAATACACCCGAATACGATCCCCCATTTCAACCCGTGCCATAACACCTCCTCATACACCGAACCGCAAATTTTGATCCCAATATAACCACAGAACAGAAAATGCAAAAGACCCGTATCATCCGCGCCCTTCACAACGTCTCCCTCACCCTCCACCCCGGGATCCATGCCCTGGTCGGCGAAAACGGAGCCGGAAAATCCACCCTCATCAAAATCCTGGCTGGCATCTCCACCGTCTGGCGGGCCATGCTCACCGGCCTCCTCCTTATTGCCACTGCTATGTTCAATCAGCGCTTTGCCAAAAGCAGATAAACAATCCGGTTGATTCACATATCAACCGGTGTTATTCTATAACATATTCGGAGCACGGACAACAAAAAAACCTGCAATCCCTCCTTCAGAAATGATCTCTGAAATCTCTGATATCGTGATGCCTCAAAAGGAGGGGATACTCCGTGAGGAAAAGGAAGTCCAGGCCTATGAAGATGCGATTCAGTCCAGGATTTTTATTGCTCAGCGAAGCAGATTATAGCCGTGTATGCATGTTTTCCATCCTTGCGCTTTCGGCGCTGCTGCGATTGTCTTTTCTAACTAGCAATCCGATCGGGTTTTACGCCGACGAGGCCTCGATTGGGTACGATGCCTATTCGATTCTAAAAACGGGCAGGGATCAGTATGGCGAATTCCTGCCGCTTTTTGCCCGCACCTTCGGCGGCTACGACGAGGCACTGCACCGATACTTGGTGGTGCCTTTTGTGGCCGTGTTGGGGCTGACGGAGTTCGCGGTGCGGTTGCCGAATGCACTGATCGGTATCTTGACGGTTTGGGTGCTGTACATTCTGGTGAAAGTGTGGTTCAATCGGCGAGTAGCGTTGTTGTCGGCACTGTTTCTGGCGATCAGCCCCTGGCATATCCAATTCAGCCGATGGAGCGTACGGGCCATCATGCTTCCTCTTTTCTTCTGTCTGGGCCTGTATTTTTTTCTGAGATGTCAGAAGCACCCCAGGTATATTTTTCTGAGTGCCCTAACATTTGCTGTCTGTCTTCATACCTACAGTTCAGCTAGGGTTTTTGTGCCTCTGTTTCTAATCGGTCTGATCATTCTTTTGTGGGAGATATTGTGGAAGATTCGGAATTGGACGATATGGGCATGTGTCTTGTTTTTGTCGATTTTTGTTCCTCTATGTATGTTCTGGATTTCTCCAGAAGGTATGACAAGGGCGGATACATTGATCGTCCGCGATCTCGGTGCTATCCTACGCAATTACGTAGCCTACTTTGATCCCCGATTTCTTTTCTTCAAAGGGGATCCAAATCTGCGGCACAGCCCACTCTTTGTGGGACAGCTTCATTATGTTGAATGCATCACGGTTCTGGCTGGTATTTTGGGACTGAGAAAACAGAAACGCAGGGAGGATCGTATTGTCTGGCTATGGCTGTTCCTTTACCCCATTCCAGCAGCACTAACCGAACCGAATCACGCGATTCGTTCCATTGCAGGCGCCCCTCTGTTTGCAACGCTTTCAGGGTACGGAGTTTATTACTTGGCAAATAATATCGCACGGACAGGGAATTTAAAAACATACACGATCCTGAGTATTTCGATCCTGGCCATCAGCTGTGGTATTTTCTGTAAACGGTATTTTCGGGATTACCCCAAAGACAGCATTGTTTGGTGGCAGTATGGTATGAAAGAGATCCTTTCTTTTGCAGAAAGAAGCCCGCATCCATGTCTGATACACGGTCGGCTTTATTCATTCATGCCCACTTATATTTTTGTGCTGTTTTACACCCAGTTTCCTCCATCTGAGTACCAGCGCTTGCCCCTTCACTTGAGAGAAGGGCTCTGGCAAACAGAGAGACCTCTGGGGAAATATTATACGGTGAATGTTGCAGAATTGGTGATCAGAAGGGGGACTTACCTATTGGTGATCAGGCCGGATGATCTGAAGGAGATTATCAAAAAGGGATATCGCTGGCACAAAGCGCATACGGTTAGTGATCCTTGTGGAAATAAAATATTCGAGATTATTGAGGTGACAGGTTCCGAACCCTAGTCGTTGGTCACAAGGATTCGGATGGGTTCAAACTTCACATGACACGGGTTCTTTGATTATGTTGCGTGTCGTGTAATAAGCTGAAATTTTATTGAAATCCCAACTATGAATTAGATATGCCAATGAACAGATTAATTCCGCTATTTTACAGCATTATCATAATCAGCGTTTGCCTGATTGGATATGGAAGCCTATATGACCACCCCTGGAGTTACGACGATCTGGACCACATCGAAGCGGCCAAACGTGCACAGCAAGATTGGACAGAAATTTTCAACCCGTCAGCCAAAGAGCCTACGCGATGGGTCTTGAATATCTACTTTTGGATCGCACATGTCTTGTTTGGAGACCATCCAGGTGGGTATCACGCCTTCAACGTACTGCTGCACACCATCAACAGTCTTTTGTGTGCCCACTTGTTGAGGCGTCTTTTTGAACGCCCTTTCCTGGCCGGAATCAGCGGCTTCCTGTTTGCAATCAACGGTACCCCTTACGAAGCCATCTACGAAATCTCGGCCGCAGGCCTGCTCATTGGAACCGGTTTTATCCTGTTAAGCATCGGATCCGTCAAAAACGCCCTGGAAACCCGTCAAACAAAGTGGATATACCGGGGTGCCGCCTGGTATGCCCTGGCAATACTCAGCTATGAATCTCTGGCGGTCGCCATTCTACCTGTCTTCTATTTATGGTGGACAGAAAACAAAGCCGAGCACCGATCCCTGCTTTTGCCCCTGACCTACGTTGTCATTCTATGTGGATTTGTGCTCGTCGATACCCTATACTACCAGACCGTAACAGGAAAAATCGGATTTAACGCCATCGACCTTGGGTGGCACGCCGCTTATAACCTCAGCTTGTTTAGCAGCAGACTTCTGATCAATGCCTATCTGACCCCATTTGGATGGGATGCACCCCCCCCTTTCGACATCCCCCCCCCATTTTTCGACCTCTACGCCATCACAGGCATCGCTGTCATCGGAATTTTGATTTTTCTAAGCCTCCGGTCCAATATCATCCGGTTTGCATCCATCTGGTCCATCTCAACCTTATTGCCCTACATATTTGGAAGCCAGAACTTTTACTTTCCACGCTACTGGTATCTGGCAACAATAGGAAGCGCCCTTTTGTTTTCTCATGCCCTTTTATGGCTTTCCAACCGGCTCCCCAAACCTGGGTCGCATCTCCTGCTCATTTTGGGACTCGGGTGCCTATCCTGGCTCGGTCTTGAAAAAATAAGACACTATGAAGGCCGGTTTTTGACCCATGCGGCCAATTTCCACATTGATCACCGTCAGGACGCGAACCGGGCCATCGAACTCTTTGAACGGGCACGCAACCACTATCAGATTCACCTTCCCATGCTGTATCAAAATCTGGCCACCGCCTATTTTGAAGCCGGTGCATTGAAAAAAGCGCGGGAACGGGTCGAAATTGTGATTCAAAAACGTCCAAATTACGCAAACGGACACCGATTGTTGGGACGCATTTTATTTTTACAGGATCAGTACACAGAGGCAATTCAGGCATTCCGCCGCGCCGGACAAAACAACCCAAACGTTGCGGCAGACCTCCATATTTCGGGAGATGAACTAATCGAAAAGGGGCACCTTGTAGACGCATTGGCAGCTTATCGGGAAGTGTTGGACATCCATCCGGATTACGAATATGCCCACGTGTGCCTCTTGAACATTGGGAAGATCCTGCATCAACTCAAAAACATACAACCGGCTGCGGATGCACTTTCCCTGGCCATTCAGATCAAACCAGACTTTGTAGATGCCCATCGATACCTGGGCTTCCTGCTGTTCGAATCTGGAAACCCTGCCGATGCAATACAGGCCTTTCATCAAGCCCTGAAGCACCGTCCGGACGACGTAAAAAGCCTGGAGGGTCTTGCAAAGATCCAAGAACACATTGGGAATCTGGATCCATGAACATTGAACTGCGAAAAGCCTCACCCCAGGACAAGCCCATCTTCTTCAACTTATGGGAATTCTACATCTACGATTTTAGCGAGATGAATCCGATATTTGAGGTGGACAGTTCCGGTCGCTTCGGTGGGGCTCCAGAAAACTATTGGGAAGAACCAGATCGGCACCCGTTTCTCATTTACGCAAATGGCAAACTCGCCGGCTTTGTCCTCATCAACCAAACCGAACCCATCCAGCGGATCGGTCAATTCTTCGTGATGAGAAAATATCGACAAAAGGGTGTTGGCGAAAAAGCTGCGATTCGATCCTTTGAAGCATTTCCGGGCAAATGGAAGGTCGGGGTCACTTCCTATAATCGTGGCGCAATCAAATTCTGGCGCAAAATTATCAGCAGATATACGCAGGGCACATTTGAAGAACAAACCGATGACGAGGGAATCGACTTTCTTTTTGAAAACAAACTCCCATACGACGAACAAGACCAGCTGTCGAAGATCGAAGGCTAAAAACACTTCAAGGGTCAAGTAACCGAAAACCTTGACCCTTGAACTTTAAAAACAAACGCCCTCAACCAGCCGGCACTTCCGCCAAATCCGCCTTCCCTTCCAGACACGCCCTTTCTCCCCGTCTGCACATCATTCGAACAAGCCCAAGACCCACCAGCCCACCCAGCACCTCGGCCGCCGTTAACCCCCACAGCAAACCCGTAAATGCCTGCATCTGTGCGCCCGCAATTCCAAGCGGAACATAAAAGACAAACATATAAACCAGGGCTTGCACAAACGCAATCACGGGCTTTCCGATCGCATTCAACGTTTCCTCCGTCACACTCAAAATCCCGAATGCTGCATACCCAATCGGCATGATCCACAGATATCGCACAATCTCTTTGATCACACCTGCCTCGTTGCTAAACAACCGGGCGGCAGGCTCGGCCACCAGGTGCAATACCCCGATTAAAAAAATACCCCAGCTAACGGCAAACAGATATCCATAAGATCGCGCTTTACTGACCCGGTCAAACAACTCGGCACCCCAGTTCTGCCCAATAAACGGCACCAAACCCGAACACACGCCAAACACCGGAATCAGCACGAATGCCGTTATCCGCGACCCGGCCCCCCAGGCTGCTACCGCGCTCGGTCCATACCCGGCAATCAACCGCGTAATCACCCCCAAAGCCATCGGCTCCAACAGATTCGTCACCGTCGCCGGCACCCCAATCGCCCCCACCGCTTTCCACGACCGCCACACATCCTTCAAACTCGGCGGCGAAAAATCGAGCAGCCGTTCCCGGTAGTGAAGAATCAACAACGAAACCACCATCGTGCCCGCACGACCAATCATCGTGGCCAGTGCCGCACCCTTCAACCCCAATGCTGGAAACCCGAACCACCCGAAGATTAAAATCGGATCCAGAATCAGATTCGTCACCGTGCCGCCCACAATAATCAGCGCCGGAATCTTCGTATCCCCCGTCGCCTTGATCGCCGCATTGGCCACCACCGGAACTACCAGACAAACCATCCCCGGATACCAGATCCGCATGTAGTCTCGGATCAGAGGCAGCGTCTCCGGCGTAGCCCCCAGAAGCCGAAATAACGGATCGATGGTCAGCATCCCCACTCCTACTGCAACCAGCACGACCAAAAACGCCAGAAGCAAGCTGTCGGATGCCAGCCGCTTCACCTGGTCCATCTCGCCCCGCCCGATGGCCTGCGAGACCACCGCAATCGTCCCCGTGCTCATCCCAAAGGCCAGCCCGAGGAATACCATCACGACCGGAAAGGTAAAACTCATGGCCGCCAGTTCTGTGGTGCCCAAAAGCGACACAAAATACGTATCCGCCAGATTAAACCCAATGGCCCCCAAAATACCCCCCATCATCGGCGCCGACAGCCCCAGCAGCGTGCGCCCCACCGGACCCTGGGTCAATTTTGCTTCTATTTCCATTCCGATCTCCAACTAAAAATGAGAAAATACTCCTTCGCTCCGAACAAACATAACGATTTACAGATATTCGTCAAGAAAATGCAAAGACAAATAGGTTTACATTTCAACCTCCACTGGGAGTTTGCCAGCCACATCACCGAACTCTCCAGCGATGTCCTCGAAAAAATCCGGATCGATCGCACTCCATTCCGCAATTTTTTCAACCTGCTCGCCCCCACTACAAATTAGTTTACATTCCCACCTATTTTTTGCACTTTTATAAAGAAACCTTGTGAGGTGTCTCCCCCTATCCTCATTCTCCATACCTTTTAACCACGTACCTGCCAGGAGACGCCCGATGAGCTATACCACACAGGTCCAGCAATTTACCCGGGCCTGCAACGACGAACTGCCGCGATTTCCCCAACAAATGACTCCCGAAGGCATTGCCTTTATCCGACAGATGGTCAATGACGAACTGGACGAACTGGAAGCGGCCCAGTCCATCACCGAACAGGCCGACGCTTTGGTAGACGCCATTTACTACATTTGCGACTTTTCCGCCCGCCACGGCATCAACCTCGATCCGCTATTCGACATTGTCCACGGTGCCAACATGCAAAAAGTCATCGACGGGAAAGTCATCAAACGCGAAGACGGAAAAATTCTCAAACCCGAAGGCTGGGAAGACCCCGGCCTCAAACTCGAAGTCGAAATGCAACGTCAATCCAGTGAAGGTGGCTTTGCAAATTAAGTCAAGGAGATCGCAATGAAACTCCTCCTCTCCATCGGTATTTTTCTAATCGCCCTCGTCGGCACCATTGCAGGCAACCTGATTATGCTCGTCCTGGGCGATCCAAAAAAGCGGTCCAAAGCCTTGAACCCCGACACCGGCGAACTCACCATCACCGGGGTCCTCACCAATGGCATCATTGCCACCCTGATCGCCCTGCTGGTGGGCAGGCGACGCCTCCGCTGTGCCTTCTTGAACGGCCTGGCACTCACCGTGCTCCTCGGAGATCGGCTCGACCGTGAACTCCTTGGCTCAAAACCTCCCGAACTAAAACTCAGCACCCAAAAAGAGGTCCCCCCAGACCCCGAAGCGATGCCCGCGGCCGTTGCCGGACACCGCAACGGACCAAGCACGCCCTAAATTTGCCTCACACGACAAAGCCTACTTGGAGCCCACCCTTTCCCCGTTGTTCTTAACGCACCCGATCGTACTCCGGATTCACACACTTCTCGCCCCACCGCTTGAGTACACATCGCAACCCCGCATCCGATTCGGGATATTGCCCTTTGTCGTCGGTATCTGAAATCCA
>JAPUJS010000436.1 GCA_027296045.1 bacterium
TCTGGCAAATCGATTCTCTGCCGAAAGAAACCCGAGACCACCTGCCCAAATTTATGGCCGCCGTCATCATATCCAAGGCCCCGGAACGATTTGGCTTCGACAACATCGTATACGAATCTCCCCTCACCTACGACACGGTCTCTGTAACCGAACCGGTTGGATTACGAATCGCTGCCCAATGCGTGGGATCTACCTACGAACACCTGCGTGCCCTCAACCCGGAATTGCGGCGGGGCTACACGCCGCCTTCGGCAAATCGCAAGGCCTACGCACTTCGTGTGCCGGTTGGCACTGCTGAAAAATTCAAAATCAACTACGCGCGTGTTCCGGCCAAACAAAAAACCCAAATGGTTGACTATAGGATGCAATCTGGCGAAACCATCTCCGAGATCGCCCGCAGCGTGGGGGTGCGCACACAGGCCATTCTGGATGCCAACAATATCCGCAACCCCAGACGCGTGCGTGCCGGCACCAAACTGACCATCCCCATTCCCCCCGAACGCTATGCCCGGGCCAGTCGTTTGCAAAACCGAATCGCGAGCCTCACGCCCGATCCGTCCGATTATGACAAAAGCCTATACACCGTTCGGCGGGGCGATACTCTCTGGGACATCGCCAAACAACAGGGCGTTTCCCCCCGACAAATCCAGGCCTGGAACGGGATCAGGGCTTCCCAACCTATTCACCCGGGAAATCGGCTTGCAATCTGGAAACCCCGCAAACCCGTGTCCGTACACGATCAAACCATCGCAAACAGCACCGACTTCTATATCATCCAACGGGGCGACACCCTCTGGGACATCGCCAGGGCCTTCGATACAAGCATCGCCCAGCTCAAAGCCTGGAACCGGATCCAATCCGGTTCCCGAATCCGGGCCGGCGACAAGCTTCTTGTGCGACCGCCCCAAGAACCGAAAATGGATTGAGTGTGAAGAAACCGCTTCCTGAAAAAAAGAAACCTGGAGGCGCTCTTGGTCGCAGAGCAAGAATGGGTGGAGGTTCTTAGAATGCGGACCATTCAAAATATCTTGCTCATGATTCTGGCCCTGTTTATACAAACCTCCTGGAAACATCCGATTTCCATTGCAGGATTTTCACCCGATCTGGTTCTCCTGATCCTGGTCTACATCGGCATTACAGGCGGACAAATCGAAGCCACCGTATTTGGCTTTTGCTCCGGATTTTTCATCGACATCTACGCCCCCGAAACACTCGGCATCAATGCCCTGGCCAATGCGGTCGTGGGCTTTGCCGTGGGGTTCAGCCGGGTGGGCGTGGTGGCCGAAGACCTGCAGGTCCAGGCCCTGATTTTGCTGTTGGCAACCTTGCTTCACGATTTTATATTCTTCACCTTTTATTCTATTTCCGACCCCCTGAATATCTTCTTTTTGCTGGTGCGGCACGGAGTTGGAACAGCAGTATATACCACACTTTTGGGCCTCGGTATTTCCGTGTTTATGGTCCGAATTTTTAACAAGCGGATTCTCCCCCATGCATGAAGGTTTTATGCACAACGGTACCCGTGAGCATCGGGCAAGATGCCTGACAGGCACCATACTGGTGCTCTTCGGCATCCTGGCCGTTCGCCTCTATTTGCTGCAAATTGCCGGCTGGGAACAATATCGCATCCAATCGGAAAAAAATACTATGCAGCCGGTTCCGATTGAAGCCAGCCGGGGCCTGATTCGGGATCGCAATGGCGTGATCCTGGTGGACAATCGGCCTTCCTATACCATTTCGGTCATTCCTCCTCGATTGCTCCGCAATACCGACCCCGAAACCCGGTCTCAGATTGTTTCCAAACTCAGCGATCTGATTGGCTTGCCGGAAGAAAAAATCCAGGAAAAGCTGTCTTCCCGAAAACGGCACTTCTATGAGTCTGTCAGACTAAAACTGGATGTGGGATTCAAAACGATCTCTTATGTCGAAGAAAATCGATATGACTTACCCGGTGTGGAAATCCAGATTGAATCCCGCCGGGGCTACCCCACCTTTCACGGACAATTCCCGCTTGCCCCACACGTTTTGGGATATGTGGGCCTCATTGATGCCAGCCGATATTCCCGGATGAAAGCCCGGGGCTACAGCTTTGGCGACCAGATCGGCAAGCGCGGCATCGAACGGTTGTCCGAATCGCGATTGCGAGGAGAAGACGGGGTAAAATACATCGAAGTAAATGCCAGAGGCAGAGAAGTCGGAAGTTTTCCAGATAAAACCGAAGCCCCCATACCGGGAGAAGACCTGACCCTGACCCTGGACGGCAGGCTTCAACAGGTTGCCGAGGAGGCATTTGGAGATCACCTGAAGGGCAGCCTGATTGCAATGGACCCCAAAAGCGGCGAAATTCTGGCCCTGGTGAGCAAGCCCGGTTTTCATCCCCGATCCATTCGCGATCCTCACGAATGGCAGGCGCTGCAATCGAATATTCAAAAACCCCTCTTGAACCGAACCATCCAGGGCGAATATCCACCGGCATCGATCTTCAAAATGATTAGTGCTATTGCCGCCCTGGAGATGGGTTTACTGGAACCCGATGAATATCGATTCGATCCCTGCGAGGGCGAATTTGCCTTTGGCGATCGCATCTTTCGCTGTCACAAAATAGCAGGATGCGGGGAACTCAACCTCCGGGAAGCCCTGGTTCACTCCTGCGACATCTTCTTCTATCACCTGGGACGGGAAGTAGGCATTGCCAACTGGAACCGGTATGCCCGGATATTTGGTTTTGGCCAACCCACCGGCGTAGACCTTGCAGGCGGTGGAGACGGCGAAGCCAAAGGCCTGATCACCGACCGCCTCTATTACGAGACCCGTCGGGGCAAATGGTTTGAAGGCAACATGCTCAATCTGGCCATCGGACAGGGAGAAACCCTGGCCACACCCATCCAGGTCGCGCGATATACCAGCGCCCTGGCCACCGGCCAATTGCCCTGGCCCCATGTGCTTCAGGACGCCCGTGCTGCTTCCGAGCCCCTCCAGATCTCTGCCCAAACGTTGGAACACATCCAAAGCATCCTCCAGGATGTAGTCGAAAGCCCCATGGGCACCGGCAGAAGAGCCCGCGTGGAAGGGATCACGGTTGCAGGCAAAACAGGCACGGCTCAAAATCCACATGGGAAAGACCACGCCTGGTTTATTGCCTTCGCCCCCGTAGAAGACCCCCGGATTACCGTCACGGTACTGGTCGAAAACGGCGGACACGGCAGTTCGGTGGCCGCCCCCATTGCCCAGAAGGTGCTGTCCACCTACTTTGAATTGTTCCCCCCCAAACGCGACCCCGAAAACGTTGTCGCAACCCGGATGGAAAAATCAACCGGCCCATCCTTGCCACCGCCTGGCGAATCTCTACTGCCCTCCAACTGAGTCTCCCAATGAACCTGTCACGTTTTGTCCAGCGCGACCTTGACCTGGCCCTGGTCGCCTCTATTTGCCTCACGACCCTGCTTGGGATCACCATGATCTACAGTGCCACCTTCGACTGGGACCTGGGCACGGCCGGGCAGGTCTACAAAAAACAGATCATCTGGTCCTTTCTTGCAATCTTTGCCCTTGCCCTGACCCTTTCCATCCCGCTCAAATTTTACTATGCCTTCACCTACATCCTCTACGGAATCTCGATGGTCATGCTGGTCCTGGTACTGGAGTTTGGCGACCGGCGCTGGTTCAACCTGGGTCCGATTCACATCCAACCCTCCGAATTGGCCAAAATCGCCACCGTCCTGGCCATGGCGCGCTACCTCTCCTCCGGCAGCCTCAACCTGGACCGGGTCCGCACCTTTATCCCGCCTCTTTTGATCGTCCTTTTACCCACACTGCTTGTCTTCAAACAACCCGATCTCGGCACCGCCCTGGTATTCGGTTCGGTTCTCCTGCCCATGTTCTTCTGGGCAGGCGTCAAACCGGTCCACCTCTTCTTCATGATCTCCCCCGGACTGACCCTCGTTTGCGCCTTTCATCCCTGGACCCTCTACCCGATGGTGATCGTTCTGGTTGGCCTTCTCTTCTACAACCGACTCAAAATCTTCACCACTGCCACCCTCCTGCTCATCAATCTCACCGTCGCAGTCGGTGCCCCTTATTTGTGGAACAACAAACTGCACGACTATCAGAGAAGGCGCATCTTAACCTTCCTCAACCCGGATATGGACAAGCTGGGTGCCGGCTACCAGGTCATTCAATCTAAGGTCGCCATCGGCTCTGGGGGGCTGAAAGGAAAAGGCTTCTTACAGGGCACGCAGACCAAGCTGGCATTTCTGCCCGAACAACACACCGATTTTATCTTTTCCGTGGTGGGCGAAGAGTTCGGATTTTTCGGAGCGGTCACTGTTTTAGCGCTTTTCCTCTTCATCATCTGGCGTGCCATCCAGATCGCCTCCCAGGTCAAAAGCCGTTTCTCCAGCCTGGTCGCCATCGGCCTGGCCTCCATCCTGTTCTTCCACGTCTTCGTCAACATCGGTATGACCATCGGCGTCATGCCCGTGACCGGATTGCCGCTCCCCTTCTTGAGTTATGGGGGCTCCACAATGATCATGAGCTTTGTGCTCATCGGTTTTCTGTTGAATATCCACGCCCGGAGACACGAGCGTTATTAGAGGCTGCCTCATACCATGTTCTGAGCCATACGCCCTGAAGGGCGCGTCTATAAGGGGGTAGTTTCGGGCATCGAGTGGAAACCGGGAGTGATGAGACAAGCTTTCATGTTCACCTCCATAGAGAAACGGCTTCGGATGATTTCATCCGAAGCCGTTTCTCTATGGAGACCTAAGTTTCATGCGTTATGCCGGAACCAATTCCTCCAGCATTTCCACCCGCCGGGCCGCCCGCCGCCCGTTTTCGGCCGACACCCAGGCCTTGGCGCGTCCCCCGGTCAGTTCCTCGATCTCTCCCATCAGCGCATCCGAAGGCGTCACCTGGATCTGTCGAGAAATCACCACGGTGCGTCCCTGATCTCCCAGGTCCAGGTGCAAACACAAGTGACAATTGCCCCGGTAGCGTGCGCAAAGGTCGCGAATCGCTTCCAGGCGTTCCATCCGAATCCATTCTGCCGGCAAGAGCACATTCACCGTATCGGCCAACTGTTCTCGCGCCTGTTCCAAAGGCATCACTTCTTCTACCTGCACCGAAGGGCGGCCCCCCCGGCTCTGGTAACGGCCTCGCAACACCACCATCGCATCGGCCACATAGTGTTCCTTGACCTTCTCATACGCGTCTGGGAACACCACCAGTTCTATTGTGCCGTGCAAGTCTTCCAGGGTGCCAAATGCCATCGGACGCCCGTTCCGATCCGTATGCCCTTTCACCTCCATCAACAGCCCGCCCAGTTGCACGTCTCCGCCATCCGGAAGACCTGCCAGCTCTTTGACCGACCGAATCCCAATCGCCGTCAGATCGGCCTGGTATTTTTCCAACGGATGACCCGACAGATAAAACCCGAGCACGGCCTTTTCGCGCGACAAAAACTCCCGCTCGGCCCACTCGGCCACCTCCGGCAACACCTGATTGTTCACCACCGCCGCCTGGGAAGCCATCGCTTCGGTCTCAAACAGCGAGATCTGACCCCTTGCCCTGTCTGCCTGCGCAGACTGTGCCACTTCAATCGCCCGTTCCAGGCCCGCCATCAACTGGGCCCGGTGGCTTTCCAAACCGTCCAATGCACCGGCCTGAATCAGGCTTTCAATGGCCCGCCGGTTGGTCGCGTGTAAATCAATCCGTTTGCAAAAATCAAACAGGGTCTCAAAAGGACCACCTTCATCCCGGGCTTTCACAATGGCCTCGACAGCGCCCACACCCACATTTCGGATGGCCGCCATCCCCATCCGAATACCGTTTCCCCCCTCCACTGAAAAATTTACCCCGCTCTGGTTCACACCCGGCGGCAACACCTCCAGGCCCATGCGGCGGCATTCTTCCGTCAACACCATGATGCGATCGATGTTTCCGATTTCGCCATTCAAACTGGCCGCCATATATTCCTTGGGATAATGGGCCTTCAAATACCCATTTTTGTAGGCCATCAGCGCATAGGCCGCCGAGTGGGACTTGTTAAACGCATATCCGGCAAAGACTTCGATATCTTCAAAGATCCTCTCAGCCAGTCTTTTGTCCACCCCTTCCCCGACACACCCCTCAACAAAGACCGCTCGCTGCTGCGCCATCTCCTCGGCTTTCTTCTTCCCCATCGCGTAGCGCATCAAATCTGCCTGCCCCAGCGAGAACCCGGCCAGCACCTGAGCGATTTTCATCACCTGCTCCTGGTACACCATAATCCCATAGGTGGCTTCCAACACCGGCTCCAGCTTCGGATGGTCGTACACCACCGCCTCCCGACCACGTTTTCGGGCGATGTAGTTCGGAATATATTGCATCGGTCCGGGTCGGTACAGAGCGTTCATTGCAATCAAATCTTCAATGCCATCTGGCTTCAACTGCATCAAATATTCCCGCATCGGCGGGCTCCCAAATTGAAACACCCCCACCGTCTCGCCGCGCCCGAACAATGCCAGCGTCTTTTTGTCCGCCTCGGGAATCGCCTCCAGGTCAAAGTCTGGCGTATGCCTCCGAATCATCTCCACCGCCCCATCGGCCAATGACAGCTCCTTCAACCCCAGAAAATCCATCTTTAACAACCCGACCTCTTCGCAGGTCACGCCATCGAACTGGGTCGTGATTCTCCCGTCTTTGGGCGCACGGTAAAGCGGCACAAAATTGGTGATATCGCTCGGCGCAATAATCAACGCACAGGCGTGCACAGACGCGTGTCGGGCCAGGCCTTCGAGTGCATGGGCGTGACCAATCAGCGTGCCCTTCTCATCCTGGGAGTCGGCCATCTGCCGGAGCTCGGGCACCTGGGCAACGGCCTTGTCCAGCGTGATCTTTAAATTGTTGGGCACCAGCTTGGCAATCCGGTCCACCTCTCCGTAGGGCATATCCAGCACCCGGCCCACATCCCGGATCACCGCCTTGGCACCCATGGTCCCAAATGTGATCACCTGGGACACATTTTTTTCGCCGTACTTCTGAGTCACATACCGAATGACTTCCTCGCGCCGTTTGTCCGAAAAATCGATATCAAAATCTGGCATGCTGAACCGTTCCAGGTTCAAAAATCGCTCGAACAGCAAATCATACTTAATCGGATCAACGTCTGTAATGCCCAGCACATAGGCCGCCAGACTTCCCACGCCCGACCCGCGTCCCGGCCCTACCGAGATCCCGTTGTCCCGGGCAAACCGGATACAATCCCACACAATCAGGAAATACCCGGCAAATCCCATTTCACAGATCACATCCAGTTCGTAGTCCAGCCGGTCCCGCAGGGCCTCATCAATCCGGTCGTAGCGCCCTTTCAAGCCCTCAGGTGCCAGGTGCCGCAAATATTCATCATTGTCTTTGTAGCCTTCCGGCAGCGGAAACTCCGGCAGATTGTATTCCCCCAGGGTCAATTCCAAATCGCACTTTTCGGCGATCTTCAGCGACATCTCCAGCACATGCGGCATGTCTTCAAACAACTCGTACATTTCCTGGGCCGATTTATAATATACCCCCGTCGGATAACACATCCGCTTGGGATCGCTCAAGAGTTTTCCGGTCTGGATCGCCACCAGGGTAGCATGCGATTCGTGATGTTCTTTTCCCAGGAAGTGGGCATCGTTGGTGGCAACCATCGGCACCCCCAGCTTCTGATGCAGTCGGGCAAGCCCGTCGTTGATTTTGGCCTCTCGATCGATCCCGTGCCGTTGAATTTCCAGATAATAATCGTCGCCAAAAATATCCTGATAGTCTTCCACGGCCGCTTTGGCCGCCTCAAACCCCTCGTTTTCCACCAGATAAGGAATCTCGCCGCTAACACACGCCGACAAACAGATCAACCCGTCCGAATATTGGCGTAAAAGATCTTTATCAATTCTGGGATTGTAATAAAACCCTTCCGTATACCCGGCCGACACCAGCTTGATCAAATTCTGATAGCCCTGCCGATTTTTGGCCAGTGCCACCAGGTGATGGGCACCGTTTTGCGACCCGTGGATGGCTTTTTTTTCCAGCCGACTGCCCACCGCACAATACAACTCACATCCGATAATCGGCTTGACACCGATCTCGTTCATGGTCTTATAAAACTCGATGGCCCCAAACATATTGCCGTGGTCGGTCATCGCTACCGCCGGCATGCCCCACTCGGCAACGCGCTCGGCAATCGACCCGATCTTGCAAGCGCCATCCAGAAGACTGAACATGGTATGGCCGTGCAGGTGGACAAAATCGGACTGCTTCATAGAAGCATCTCCCATGAAAATTCGAATGATGATTATCTTGGATTGGGGAGAGGGAAAAACAAAAACCCGTGTGAAGAACAACGGGTTACCGGCATCCCAGGGGGTGGAATGCCATCCGGGGCTTGAGCGAGGGGGACGGCCCCGATGACCTATAATCTAATTTCGATGCCCTCAAAAATCAAGCGACAGAATGACAGGTCGAGACCCCCAAATCAGTAACATCAGAAATAACCGAAAGTTCCGCCCGAAAAAAAATCTTCACCTGCCACAACTGCTGGTAGATTCCCACCTGCTTCGCCCCAAAATGTGTGGTGCATGGACGCACCCTATTTCCAGGTCGTTTGCACATCCGAACCAATTCTTTCCATTTATTTCTTCAAACAAGAAAAATTTTCCACCTATTCTATCACCACATAAAAATCAAAACCAAAAATAATTCATTAATAATTATATATTTACACTATGAAATACTCTATTGGCACACCGGTTGCAGGAACAACAGACAACTCTGAGTGGTACCGATTGGTCGAGCCCCTCTGGAAGTAGGAGCCCTTGTGGTGACCGAATCCAGGGGGGCCCTTTTTGATTGCGAAACCCACTCGCACCCAACCCATCCGCTACACGAAACCACCCCGAGCCCGTCCCCTTTCCACGAAACCCCCTGAATCCTCCCAACTACACCCCACTCCCGATTCCACACCACCCATTTCAGCGCACAATTTTCGGTGATGGGTGGTGCCCGGGTTTTCGTGCCCCTTCGTGATCGTTTTTACTTTTTAATTTTCTTCTTTTCCTTTACCTTATCCTCATATGGACGCTCTCGAAATCCAACCCCTCGATCGACCGGTCAACGCCGATATTTCGATTCCCGGCTCCAAGAGCATCACCAACCGGGTCCTCCTCATTGCCGCCCTTTCAGATGGTATCACCCGCCTGGAAGGTGCCCTGTTCAGCGATGACACCCGCTATATGGCCCAGGCCCTGGAAAGGCTGGGCGTGAACGTTGAATCAGATGAAGCCACGGCCTCTGTTACCGTCACGGGCACCGGCGGCAACATTCCGGTCTCTGAAGCCGATCTTTTTATTGGTAACTCCGGCACAACCGCCCGGTTTCTGACCGCCTATCTGGGGCTGGGCAAGGGAACTTATACCATTGATGGCACGCCCCCGATGCGGGGACGGCCCATTCAGGATTTGCTGGACGGATTAAAACACCTGGGCGTGAACGCATTCAGCAAAATGCAGAACGGTTGTCCTCCGATTGTCATTGAGGCATCCGGGTTACAAGGCGGTCGCACGTTTATGGCCGGCCACCACAGCAGCCAGTATTTCACCGCCCTGCTCCTGGTGGCCCCGTATGCCCAACAAGATGTCGAGATCCGGGTAGAAGGCGACCTGGTCTCCAAACCCTACATCGATATCACGCTGGAAACCATGCGATCTTTTGGTGTGGAGGTCATCAACGATGGCTACAACACCTTCCACATCCGGGCCGGCCAACGCTATCAACCCCAAACCTACCAGATCGAACCCGACGCCTCCAACGCCTCCTATTTTTGGGGGGCGGCCGCCCTAACCGGTGGAAGGGTTCAAATTCTCGGTCTCACCGCCGACTCCATCCAGGGCGATGTCCAATTCACAGACGTGCTCGCCCAGATGGGGTGTACGGTTCAGTTTCATCCCGACGGCATCGAAGTCCAGGGTCCGGATCAACTGTCCGGCATCGATATCGACCTCAATACTATGCCGGATGTGGTACAAACCCTTTGCGCAATCGCACCCTTTGCATCCGGCCCCGTCACCGTGCGCAATGTGGCCAATTTGCGGATCAAAGAAACCGACCGAATCGCCGCTATGGCCAAAGAACTCCAGAAACTGGGCGTTTCCGTCGATGTTCACCCCGATAGCCTCACGGTCTACCCAACCGATCAGATCCAACCTGCCGAACTCGATACCTACGACGACCACCGGATGGCGATGAGCCTGTCCCTGATCGGCCTGAAAGTGCCCGGACTGGTCATCCGAAACCCAAACTGTGTCCATAAAACGTTCCCGACATTCTTTACTGCGCTCGAAACATTACGCGAAAATGCATAAAATTTCCATTCCAGAATTTCCAATATGTCTATAGACGTTCTCCTCGTCGACGACGAAACCGAAATCCTGAACATTCTGCGCGACACCATCTCCACAGCCGGCTTCCAGGTTAGTACAAAGGAAAACGGCCAGGCCGCTCTTTCCTACCTTTCCGAACACGAACCCGAAGTCATGGTCACGGACCTGCGGATGCCCGGCCTCAGTGGCATGGAACTGTTCCAGCAAATCCGGGAGTGTTTGCCCGATCTACAGGTGATCATTTTGACTGGCTTTGGCGATATGAAAAGCGCCGTTGAAGCCCTGCGCCTGGGGGCCTACGACTATCTCAACAAGCCCGTGGACGCCGACCGGCTCATCCAGGTCATCCGCCGCGCCTCGGAACGCCGCCGCCTTGTCCTGGAAAACCGGGCGCTCATCCAGAGCTTATCCGAAGCCAACCGACTCAAAACCGAATTTCTTCACGGCATGTCCCACGAAATCCGAACCCCGTTGGGCCATATCACCGGCTTTTCAGAAATTCTGGAAAGCACGCTGGAAAACCTCACGGAAAAACAAGTCCGCTATCTGGGAAATATCCAGAAAGCGGCAATACGTCTCCTGAACATGTTTGACAACATGCTGGAATATTCCGATCTGAGCAGTGGGGGTGTGTACCTTTCTCCCTCCGACTTCCTTGTTTCGGGATGTTTGGCAAAAGTTCGGGAAGTCTATCAGGACGCTGCCGGTGCCAAAAGCATCACCATCGATATCCAAACGCCAGAAAATCTGGAAGTCCACGCCGACGAGACCGTCTGCCAAAAAGTCCTGTCTCTGCTGCTCGACAACGCCATCGGGTTTTCCCCCCAAGACACAACAGTCACCCTGAACGCCGAATCAAAAGACGCTTTGGATGTGACACTCGCGTCCACACTGGACGCTCCCGGCCCCTGGCTTCACCTGTCGGTCTCTGACAAAGGCCCGGGTATCCCCGCCGAAGACCAGGAACGCATCTTCAACCTCTTCGAACAGGCCGACGGCTCCCTTTCCCGCCAGCACGAAGGCACCGGCCTGGGCCTGGCCCTGGCCAAAAACCTGGCCAAAATCCACGGGGGCGCGCTCACCCTGGACAGCACCCCCGGTGAAGGCAGCACCTTTACCCTGGTGATCCCCGTCTCCCCAAACGCATAAGACCCACACGGGAATAAATTCCCGCGCTACAAAAACATGAAGTCCGGACAAGCCGGACTATGTATTGTCTGCTGGGATGCCTTCCGGTAAAGAATGGCCTGATTGAATTCTTAAACTTCGTTATCCGTCTGTCACCGAAAAATCGCCCAGACTGTCCACCCTCCCCACCACTCCCCTTTTTCTCCCATCCATTTGCTATGCTTACAAATACCTTTTCCTGGTCGCCCTCGCGACATCGTATGTTTGACGCCTGTAAACGCCGCTATTATTACAACTATTACGGCAGCTGGGGAGGCTGGGGGAAAACGGCCGACCCGGAACCCCGCCTGCTCTACCGCCTCAAAAAAATAACCACCCTCCCGCAACTGATCGGGACAGTGGTCCACGAAACCATCGACCGTGCCTTAAACGCCTTAAAATCGGGCCAGGAACTTCCCGTCGAAGTCGCCGAAAAATCCTGCTTGAAAGCCTTTGACCAACGGCTTCAAGAATCTGAACGCGGCGACTGGAAAAACAACCCTTCCCGGGCAACCAATCTTTTTGAACACTATTACGACGACCCGCCCACCGAAGCCGTCCTCCGGGAAATCCGCCCCCTCATCGTCCAGCACATCCGCACCTTCTATACCTCCGACCTCTACACCAGCTTTAAAGCCCTCCCCGCTTTTGCCTGGCTCTCCCAGGAAACCCTGGATTCCTTCACCTTTGGCGGCTACACCATCTGGGTTACCCTGGACCTGGCCGTACACCAGAACGACAAACTCTGCATCTACGACTGGAAGACCGGCTCCGAACGCACCCCCGACAAAACCCAGCTTGCCGTCTACGCCCTCTATGCATCCAAGAAATTTCACACCCCCCTCGAAAACCTGGTCCTCACGGATTTCTACCTCAAGGACCAGCGCCTCAAACCCGTTGCCATCGATGCCGATACCCTCGAAGCCACCGGCCACTTCATATTGGAAAGCATCGAATCCATGCAAGCCCGCCTTTCCAACCCGACGGCCAACATCGCCGAGGCCGATCAATTCCCGATGACCGATCACACCACGCTCTGCAAGACCTGCCCCTTCAAAGCCGCCTGCTATCCGGACACCGAATCGGAACAGGCTCCAAGGCAAGAATCCGAGCAACTCACTCTAAACTTTTAAACATTTTTCGCAGAAGTCCACTATGCTTTCTCAGCGCTATCTCGAAGAAACCCTCAAATCCGCCCTCATCCCCCGTGCCGCCTGGTCTCCTTTTCCCACGGCCGACGACCGTGAATACTGGGCTGACCTTCCCGAATCCGTCCGAAACGCCCATATAACGCGTGGGGAAAAGTGTCTCAACTTTGAATGGCCGTCCGTCCCCGCCGTCCGTTTTCTCGACTATGTGCGGGACGGCAACCGCAGCCGTTACGAACGCCTCAGTTTCGGTCGTCGAAATGCGCTGGCCTCTCTGGTCATTGCCGAGTGTATGGAAGAAAAGGGCCGATTTTTAGACGACATCGCCAACGGCATCTGGTGTATCTGCGAAGAATCTTTCTGGGGCGTACCGGCTCACATCGGCGTCCAGAAAGCCGGCCGGGGCCTGCCCGACATCACAGAACAAATTGTGGACCTCTTTGCCGCCGAGACCTCTGCCCTTCTGGCCTGGTCCGTCTATCTCCTCGGCTCCCGCATCGACACCGTCTCCCCCCTCATCCGTCCCCGAATCC
>JAPUJS010000437.1 GCA_027296045.1 bacterium
AGCCGAATTCGGCTTTGCGGAAGGTGGCTCGTGTCCGATTGACCAACGGTCTTGAGGTAACGGCTTATATCCCTGGTGAGGGCCACAATTTGCAGGAACACTCCCTGGTGTTGATTCGGGGTGGGCGTGTAAAAGATCTGCCCTCTGTGCGTTATCACATTATCCGAGGTGTTTTAGATACAACCGGTGTAGAAGATCGGAAGCAGGGCCGTTCCAAATACGGTACCAAAGCACAGGGCTGATTGCTGGGTTTGTGCGCTTTATGTTCTACGATCCAACACCTGGGGGATAACTGCTTCAAAGCAGTTTATCCCCCTTATGTATGCCAATGCATTTCAGGAGTTTTTTATGCGAAAACGGCGAGCGGAAAAACGAGCGCTGGCAGGCGATCCCAAATACCACAGCGTACTGGTGACTCGATTCGTCAATTGTTTGTTGGGAAGAGGCAAAAAGAGCACCGGGGAACGCATCCTCTATCAGGCGCTGGACCTGATCAAGGAACGTTCCGGCAACGAAGGCCTGGAGGTGTTTGAGAAGGCCGTCGACAATGTAAAGCCTATGGTCAAAGTGCGTTCCCGCCGAGTAGGTGGTGCGACCTATCAGGTTCCCGAAGAGGTTCGTCCCGACGAACGGCTGGCGCTTTCGATTCGTTGGCTGATTGAGTTTGCCCGAGGCCGAGGCGAAAAGACCATGGCACAGCGCCTGGCCGGAGAGTTTATGGATGCATCCGGCGGGCAGGGACGTGCGATGCAACGCCGAGAAGAAACGCACCGGATGGCAGAAGCCAACCGGGCATTTGCACATTATCGCTGGTAGATAAAAATGGCACAGAAGTATACATTCGACAAAACCCGAAATATCGGAATTATGGCCCATATCGACGCCGGAAAGACCACGACGACCGAGCGTATTTTGTATTATACCGGTCGGTTACACCGGATGGGCGAGGTTCACGATGGCGCTGCTACGATGGACTGGATGGAGCAGGAGCGGGAACGCGGGATTACCATCACGTCTGCTGCGACCACTTGCTTCTGGGACGATCACCGGATCAATATCATCGATACCCCCGGCCATGTGGACTTTACCGCCGAAGTCGAGCGCTCCTTGCGGGTGCTGGACGGGGCCGTCGGACTCTTTTGCGCCGTGGGTGGCGTGGAACCACAGTCCGAGACGGTCTGGCGTCAGGCCGACAAATATGCGGTTCCTCGAATCGCTTTTGTAAATAAAATGGATCGGACCGGTGCCGATTTTGACCGGGTGATCGGCATGATGCGGGAACGCCTGGCGTCCAATTTTGTGCCCATCCAGATCCCGGTCGGGTCGGGCGAATTGTTCAACGGGCTCATTGACCTGGTGAAGATGAAGCTGGTCACATACCAGGAAGACACGCTTGGCACGGTGTTTACAGAAAATGAGATCCCAAACGACCTGGAAGAAGGGGCACTTCAAGCCCGGGAGCAACTCCTGGAGGCCGTATCTGACTTCGATGATACTTTGATGGAAAAATTCCTCGAAGGAGAAGAGATCGGCGAAGACGAAATCAAAGCCGCCCTTCGGCAGGCCGTGATTACCTCTTCGGCGGTTCCTGTGTTGTGCGGATCGGCTTTCAAAAATAAGGGCGTCCAACGGTTGCTGGATGCTATTGTGGCCTATTTGCCGTCGCCAAACGATGTGCCTGCAATTGTTGGGCACGATCCAAAAACCCAAGAGCGGGTTGAATGTCCCGTTGGAGAAGACGCCCCCTTTTCTGCACTGGCCTTCAAGGTTGTGACCGATCCTTATGTGGGTCGGTTAACGTATTTTCGGGTTTATTCCGGAAGCCTGAAAACGGGATCTTATATTTTAAATGCCAACAAGGGCAAGAAAGAGCGCTTTGGACGGGTGCTGCAAATGCATGCCAACAAGCGCGAAGAGATCGACGAAGTCTCTGCCGGAGATATCGCCGCGGTGGTGGGGCTGAAGGATACGGCTACGGGCGAGACGCTTTGCGACGAAAAAAATCCAGTGATTCTGGAGTCAATGGATTTTGCACTGCCGGTCATTTCGGTGGCCATTGAACCAAAGACCAAGGCCGATCAAGACCACCTTGGTGTCGCACTGTCCAAGCTGACCGAAGAAGATCCCACATTTCATGTTGCGACCGATCCGGATACGGGTCAGACGATTATTTCAGGCATGGGCGAATTGCACCTTGAGATCATTGTCGACCGGTTGATGCGAGAGTTCAAGGTTGCAGCCAGTGTGGGCAAACCGCAGGTCACCTACAAAGAGGCGATCCGGGATGAGGTGGAAATTAACGAGCGCTTTGTGCGTCAATCCGGCGGTCGTGGGCAATATGGCCATGTGGTCATCCGAATGAAGCCCGGCGAACCGGGGACCGGATTGGTGTTCGAAAATAAGATTGTGGGCGGGGCGATCCCGACAGAATATATTCCCTCCGTCCGTCAGGGGATCCAGGAAGCGATGCAGGGCGGGGTTCTGGCTGGTTATCCATTTGAAGATATCTACGTGGCGTTGTTCGACGGGTCTTACCACGAAGTCGACTCTTCCGAAATAGCATTCAAAGTGGCCGGTTCGATGGCCTTTCGAGAAGGTGCACGCAAGGCAAACCCCTATCTCCTGGAACCGGTATTTGATGTGGAAGTTGTTGTTCCTGAAGGATATGTGGGCGATGTGATAGGAGATCTGAGCTCCCGCCGCGGCAATATTGTCGGCATTGTGAATCGGCCGTCCGCCCAGGTGATTACGGCTGTGGTACCTTTAAGTGAAATGTTTGGATATGCAACAAGGCTCCGCTCCATTACCCAGGGGCGAGCGATTTATTCGATGGAATTCTCGCGGTATCGGGAGGTGTCCAAAAGCGTCTCCGAAGAAATATTGTCCCAAATAGGTGTTTCCACTTAACCCACTTCGTTGACAAAGACGGCGAAAGCGCCTTATCAAGTGATGTTCATTCACGGAGGACAGGAGCATGGCGAAGGAAAAATTTAAACGAACCAAACCGCATATCAATATCGGCACCATCGGCCACGTGGACCATGGCAAGACGACGTTGACCTCTGCGATCACCAAGATCCTATCTGCCAAAGGGTTGGCTGAGTATACGTCTTTTGATGATATCGACAAAGCTCCCGAAGAAAGGGAACGCGGGATTACCATCAATACGGCCCATGTGGACTATGAGACGGAAAACCG
>JAPUJS010000438.1 GCA_027296045.1 bacterium
CTTCCCTTCAACCTCAAGCGCCTCCGAAATTATCTTTCCACCCGCAATATCGGCCGCCTGACCATCAAAAAACGCCGCTTTGCCCTCACCCCGGACGATCTCAGAAAGCGCTTAAAGTTGAAACCGGGAGACCACGAAGCCGTGCTCTTCCTCACCCGCATTCAGGAACATCCAACCGTTATTGTCTGCAAACCCTTCTGTCACACCTGATGCAACAATGTGAGACATCCATGTCTCACATCCCGGGCAGAAATCTACTCCTCGAATGGAACCTTTCGGGGGTTGAATAATTATAAACAGTAGATATTGAAGCACTTCTGGATAAATTTGGCCCTGTTAGATCGTTCTGGCACACCAATTGTTAATCATTGTCCCATCCAATAGGCAACACATCGGTTTTCAGTTGTCACACACCCTCTTTCTGATTATCTTTAACCCTTCTCACCAGCAGTTACAGTCTATCTGAGGAATTGCCATGTCCGCCAAAAAAATCAAATTCGGTGTCGGCTTTGTCGTCATTGCCGCCTGTCTGCTCTATCTGGTCTTCTCCAGTTCCCGGCAAATGTCCATGTATTTCTTTACCGTCACCGAACTGGAAGCCCGGGAAACAGAGTTTCGGGGCCAGCGCATTAAGCTGGCCGGCAAGGTCGTGCCCGGATCGATTGAAAAAAACAACCGCGTCCTCCAATTTCAGATTTGGGAACCCCTGAATGATGAGAAAGGCACCTTTTCCGGAAAACGAGCCATTCGGTATCAGGGCATCGTTCCCGACACATTTCGAGACGAAGCCGACGTGGTCCTGGAAGGCATTACTCTGGCAAACGGCATCTTTCAAGCCGATGACCTGTTGGCCAAATGTCCGTCCAAATACGAAGGTAAATCCTACGAAGACGTCAAAAAAGACTACGGACAAACCTCCTATTAAACTATGGCAGAACTCGGCAACTTCCTCCTATGGATGTCCTGTTTTACCGCCCTGTACGCGGTCATCTCTGGCATCCTGGCCGGCAAAACCCGCCGGTTGGACCTGACGCTCAGCACCGAACGTGCCCTGGGCGCTTCGTTCGGTCTCATTTTGCTAGCCGCAGGCATCCTCGAATACCTCCTGCTCACCGACCGCTTCGACATCCGCTACGTCTCGAAGGTCTCCAGCCTCCACCAGCCCACCCTCTACAAATTCACGGCCCTCTGGTCCAGCATGGAAGGCTCCCTCCTGCTATGGCTCCTGATCCTGAGCGCCTTTTCTTTTTTCTCTATCCTCAAGACCCGACGCTTCCGTGGCCCCCTGCCATCTTATGCCGCAGCCCTGATGGCCGGCTCCCAGGTCTTTTTCGCCGTCCTCATCGTCATCCACGAAAGCCCCTTCCAAACTCTCGGATTTACCCCTCCTGATGGACAGGGGATGAATCCCCTCCTGGTCAACACCTATATGGCCATTCACCCGCCCATGCTCTACAGTGGCTACGTGGGCTTCATCGTCCCCTATTCCTTTGCCATGGCCACCCTCATCTCCCGACAGGGCGATGAAGAATGGATTCGTACCACCAGGCGCTGGACCATCCTGCCCTGGTTTCTTTTGGGCACCGGCCAGCTTTTGGGCGGCAAATGGGCCTATGTGGTACTCGGTTGGGGCGGCTACTGGGGCTGGGACCCGGTTGAAAACGCCGCCCTCCTGCCCTGGCTCACCGCCACCGCCTTTCTCCACTCGGTCATGATTCAGGAGAAAAAAGGCATGCTCAAAGTGTGGAACATGGTGCTCATCCTGCTCACCTTCACCCTCTGTATCTTTGGCACCTTCCTCACCAGAAGTGGCGTGGTCTCCTCTGTCCACACCTTCGCCCAGTCGCCCATCGGTCCCTGGTTTCTGCGCTATGTCGTCGTCATCATCCTCCTTTCCACCTATTTCCTCTGGACCCGGTTGCCGATCCTGAAAAGCAAAAATGAATACGAATCCCCGGTTTCTCGCGAGGGTGGTTTCCTGCTCAACAACCTGCTCTTTCTCACCGCCACTTTTGCCGTTTTCTGGGGCGTCATGTTCCCCGTAATCTCCGAAGCCGTTACCGGCGATAAGATCACCGTTGGGGCCCCCTTCTTCAACGCCGTGATGGTCCCCATCGGCCTGCTTCTCCTCCTGCTCACCGGTGTGGGCCCGCTTCTGGCCTGGCGCAAAACCTCCGGCCAAAGCCTGCGCAAACACTTCACCGGCTCCAGCATCTTCGGCATCCTATGTGGCATTCTGGCTCTGGCCCTCGGCGTTCGAGACATCTACGCCCTCATCTCTTTTCTCTTCTGCGGATTCGTCACCGGCACCATTGTCTCCGAATTCCACCGGGGCGCAAAAGCCCGGGGCAGTTCCTCACAAGAACCATATCTCACCGCCGTCGTAAATCTCACGCGTCGAAACCGAAGGCGCTACGGCGGCTATATCGTGCATTTCGGTGTGGTCCTCATCTTCATCGGTTTCACCGGCAATGCCTTCAACAAGGACATCGAAGCCGAACTCGAATACATGGAATCGATCGACCTCGGCCCCTATCGTCTGGTCTACGAAGGCGTTTCCGAATCCCAGAATCCCTTAACGGCCGTCATCCAGACCCAGCTCGGCGTATACAAAAACGGCAAGCGGCTGGGCACAATGTGGCCCGAACAACACGTCTACTACAAACGCCAGGACCAGCAGCGCACCACCGAAGTGGCCGTTCGTTCCACCCCGCGTGAGGACCTCTATGTCCTCAACGAAGGCTTCGACTTGCGCGACGGGCGGGAAGTCGCCCTTTTCCACCTCTACCTCAACCCCCTCGTCATGTGGGTCTGGATTGGCGCCTGTATCCTCACCCTGGGTACTCTCGTGATCATGTGGCCCGACAAACAGGACAAACTGACACGCAGCCGGATTGGTGCCCCCGAAGCCTTTCAAAAAAAAGTCCCGGCATGAAACCCATCCTTTTGTGCATTGCTCTGATGCTCTTCGCCCTTCCCGTCCGGGCAGCGGTTCCCGAAGCCCAGGTCAAAGACGTGGCCAAAGAACTCGCCTGTCTTTGCGGCACCTGCCCCCGGCGTCCCCTTCACGAATGCACCTGCGGCACGGCAGATGCCCACCGGGTCACCATCCGCGAAGCCCTGGAAGCAGGTCAAACCAAAGACATGATTATCGCCGGTTTCATCCAGCAGTTCGGCAAAGAAGTCCTGTCCAAACCACCTGCCGAAGGCTTTAACCTCCTCGCCTGGATTATGCCCTTTGCCTTCCTCATTATAGGTGGCGGCATCGTCCGCGCCGTGATACGCAACTGGTCGCGGACCCAGCCTCCTGCTCCCACGCCATCTCCAGAGAGCCCCTCCGACAATCCCTATCTCACCCGTCTGGAACAGGACCTCAAGGAACGCGATTTGTGATCATTGCCGCTTACATCCTCATTTCCGCCGCCGTCCTGGTATTCATCTTCCAGCCTCTCTTTACCGACCAAGAAGCCATCGGCCAGGCTTCCAAACAGGAAATCAAACGGCGCCAGCTTCTGGAGAACCGGGAAATGATTTATGAAGCCATTCGCGAACTGGACTTCGACTACCGAATGGGCAAGGTCGAAGAAGACGACTACAAAACAACCCGTGCCCGCTATCAGGCCCGGGCCGTCGAAGTCATGAAAGCCCTCGATAAAACGAACGGACGGGCCGAACCCATCTCTGAATCGGCCCCTTCCAAATCCATCGACGACCAGATCGAACAAGAAATCGCCGCCCTGCGAAAATCCAAAAAAAACCCCTGACCGATGCCCATCCGCACGATCACCTTCCTGCTCTTTCTGTATCTCTCCCCCCTCTCCCTGTTTGCCCAGACCTACACCGGACAGGTCTACAACAAAACCCTATCCCGCACCGAACCCGGCGTGGTCGTCACCCTGGTCCATCACAGTCAAACCGATGCCACCGTGATCCGCGATACCACCGATCAACAGGGCCGATTCCAACTTCACAGCCCTGCAATCGACAGCGCCCAGATGCCTCCTCTCCTGTCTGCCCAATACGGGGGTGTGGATTATCACCACCACCAGGCCTCACCCGACACCCCGATCGATCTGGCCGTCTACGAAACCACAGCCTCCGACACCGCCATCACCCTGATCTCCCATCACATCGTGCTCGACGCCCGCACCGGCGAAGTCACCCAGATCCTGATCATCCAGAACACAGGCGATCGCACCTATCGAACCGGTGGCGATCACGGCCACGGCCTGGAAATCCCCCTGCCCGAAGGCGTCACCCAACTCACCCGGGGGCCTCAGAGCCTCCACACCCACGGCAACATCTTGATCGACCCGCGCCCCCTCACACCCGGCGGCGGCCAGCTGGTCTTCTCCTTCGACCTCCCGGCTTCCGGCCAGATGACCCAGCAAATCAAATATCCCACAGGATCCGTAGACCTCCTCATACTCCCGGCCGACACCACCATTGCCGTCACAGGCCTCCAGGACCAGGGCACCACCACCCTGGGCGAGCAAACCTTCCGCCGTTTCTCCGCCGCCGGCCTTGTATCCGGAAATCGCTTTTCCATAAAGCTCATTTCCACCACCGCCAAACCCTCCTTCGACCGCGATACCCTGGTCTGGATCCTGGCTTCTCTGGCCCTGGTCTTTGCCCTGCTGGCCTTTTTCTATCGCTCCCGGAAACCCGTGCAAACCCCAACGTCTGACAACCGCCGAACCGTTCTCCTGGAACAAATCGTCAATCTCGACGAACGTTTTGAAAACGGTACCCTCACCCGGGAAACCTACCAGGTGCGCCGGGACGCCTTCAAAGCAGAAATCGCCGACCTCACCCGATCGCAAACCCGGCAGACCCTCCTGGAACAAATTGTCGATCTCGACGAACGTTTTGAAAACGGCACCCTCACCCGGGAAACCTACCAGGTGC
>JAPUJS010000439.1 GCA_027296045.1 bacterium
TCGATACCCCGGGCGGCCCGTTCCCACTCGGCCTCCGTGGGCAATCGTCCCTTGATCCACTCACAATAGGCCCTTGCTCCATACCAGGATACCTCGGCAACCGGTCGGAGCGCAAATGCGGGGCTTTTCAACTCAAACCGGCTGTCGGATGGTCGGACCTGTACATCGTTATCCACAAGATCCAGCATCCGATTACCGCTTTGATCCGTATTTCTCCCGATTGTGTTCAGAAAGGCCACAAATTGGGCGTTGGTCACTTCAAACTTGTCGATCCGGTATGCATCCAAAAAAACGGTATGCACCGGGCGTTCAAAGTTCTCTCCATCCTCCGCCCCCATCTGAAACGACCCTTCAGGCACCAGGACCATTTCGTGTACCGTTCCAGCGGATGTGTTTACAATCATTTCAGGGCGCAAGTCACTGACCACGACTTTAACCTCGAACCGGCCCCTTGCAGCCCTGTCCACATCCGATTCTACATACCAGATTACCTGCTTCCCCCGCCCCGGCACCATCCGGCCAATATCCCCCTTAAAGGTCCGCGCCGGGACGCTATAAGTCACCCCACCATCATCGGAAACCTGCACCGACACCCACAGCGTATCTCCATCTGCATCTGCCACATCGTAGGTGATTTCTACCTGACGGCCCCCGTTGATCTGCCGGGCAACCATATTGGAAACCACCGGATTGGCAGACTCGGCTGTCACAATGCTGAGGACCCAGCACAGCCAGATAAGCAACGGATAAACCAACCTTTCCACAGACGCCCGGGTTGTTAAGAGCTGCATGGCATCTCCATCCACAATATCCAGGGGATGAGACAATCGTCGATCACTATATGTTGTATAAAATGAACTAAATTATATATTTTAGTCTATTTATCAGACTAATTCGTTCATTTCAAGACAGAAAGTAGACTAAAATAGACAAAATGTCAACTTAAAAATAGAAAAAAATAGAAAAAACCAGAAAATATGCCAATTGGCATCCTCCTGGTTTCATCTTTGGTACTCGTTTTTGAAGGTTTTAACGGCTATAAATTCTGGATCCTTTCCATTCAGGTTAAAATCCCAGCGCTACCTTGATCATCAGGGTGCGTCCCGGTTGAGGGATCAAAGAATTTCGGAACCCGCGACTCCGATTGGCAAAATCAATTCCGCTGTCTGCCTGTTCTCCGCCGGGGTGGAAAAACTGGTTGTCCGTCATATTTAAAGCCTTAAGGGTTGTGGTAACCCCATGGTAGGTATAATTTACGGTTCCGTGCAGCACATAGTATCTGCCAAGCTCCAGGCCCAATCCCCGCAACGCATTTCGAGAATACGGCTTGCGCCGGCTCACAAAATTTCCTCTCAAGTTGACATTCAGGGCCGCAGAAACCGGCAGGTTCAGCCCGGCGCTGATCTTGTGAGGCGCAATATCGCCCAGATCGGTCTCCCCGTCTTCCCACACCCCGCTCTGGTGATTGAACTGGATGCTGCTTTTGGCATTTGTATAGGTATAATTAAAATATCCGGTCATATTTGAAGCATTTGAAATAAAATTCGGCAGGGTCAGTTTGAGCTTGTACTCCGCCCCCCAAATATCCCGAGTGCCGGCATTCTCGCCTTCTTCTTTAATCACATTGTCGTACCGAGAAAAATAGAGGGAAAAATCGCTGAACACATGGTTATTCTGAAGCATCAGAATCAACTCGGTATTGCGCGCCTTCTCGGGTTTCAAATCCTCATTGGCAGCCCGCCCGCTGAACCCGCCCCAAAGCAGCAGAGGGGGAGGCTCCTGGAAGGCTTCTCCATACCACAGCTTCAATGCGCCCCGTTTCGAAAATTTGTAAATGGCCGACACCCTGGGGTTGATCGAACTGCCATAAATCGAGTTGGTATCGAAACGAATTCCCCCGCTGAAACGAAATGGATCGGCATCTAAAATGGCCTGCATAAACCCGCCCTTATCTTCTGTAAGGGCCAGGTTGTTGGGTGGCATATCCGGACTGGGAGGCGGGGGCGACGTATAAGATGTGTCTCTGCTGTGCCCAACCCCTGCCCCCTGCCCCCAGGGCCCCGGCTCGTTTGACGATACGCTCGAACTGAATGCGCCATAGTAGCCCGGAATATCGTAGCTCTTGGTGAGCTCTTTCCGTTCGAACTTCAGTCCGCCCATCAGCAACAGCTTGTCGAGAGAGATTTCAAAATTCTGTTTGAACAGCCAGCTGTTGTTAATCTGGTGCCACTGCGTAAAACTGACGAACGAGGAGTCTGTTTTTCCCGGATTCCAGTCAGGGAGGGCCTCCACCCAGTTGCCCTGGGCGCGGCTGGTGCGGCGCAGCAGCACGGACTTGCTCTTCACCTTTTTCGCGATTTTTTTTTCGACCTTCAGATAAACATGAGACCCGAATTTTTTCCAGAAAGCATTGTTCTGCACATGGTCTGCGGCATAATAAGGGCCGTAAGCTTCCCTTCTTACCCACTTCAAAAATCCCATTTTTACGCCTTTGTAACTCACGCTGCCCATCCATCCATTGTCATCCGATGGATCGGTGTATGTGCCGAATGGCACATTGCGTTGCTCCTGGCTCAGAATAGGCCCCCAAATGCTCTTCTTGGCATAAAGTTCGGGCCTGAGAAAACCAAATCGCTGCGAAAAATCGGGTTCATCGCTCCTGAAAATCCTGACAGATCCCGCATAGGTCACGCCCTCAACATTCCCCCGGGTGGCAATATCGATGCTGGTTGTGTTGTAGGTGCCGGTCATCATTGTGATGTCGCTCTGGTTGTCCGAATTTTGGACCCCCGAACCGTCGTTCGTAATCACGTTGATAATGCCTAAAAACGCATTGGGTCCATAAATCGCAGAAGCCGGGCCGTAGAGCACTTCCACCCTCTTGATATTCGAAATCGGGTACTGCCGGCTTATCACCGCCTCGTGGGTCCACAGGTCGTTATCCACCTGGTTGTTAAACATCAGCAGGGTACGCTGCGTAAAGGGCGTGCGATATCCGCGTTGGTAGGCAAAAATATAGGACGTGCCATTGGCCATTATCACATCAAACCCGGGCAGATCCATAATCAATTCTGGCAGGTCCGTATACCCCCGTTGCCGGATCTCTTCGGCCGTAACCACCACCATTGCGGCGGGCGCATCAAAGATGCTCTCTTCCACGCCCGAAGCCAGGGCCACTCGAATGTTCACCCGTCCAGATTTGGCCCGTTCCACCATTTCCACAAACTGCCGGGGGTCTCGCAGTGTGGCCTCGAAATTGGGCTTCAGGTCCAGCAGTTCATTCATGGCCGCCCTGGCGTTGTCGAAGTGGTCTGTGGCAAGATACGTCATCGCCAGCAGCCGATAGGCCTCTA
>JAPUJS010000044.1 GCA_027296045.1 bacterium
TTCCTTTTTGGGAAATCGGCAAGGGCGTTTTTCCCCTTTGGTCCATCAGGAAGTGAACCAGGGTGTCGCGTTCGGCGGTGGTGAGGGGAATATGGGGCATCCGGGTGTTGGGTAAAACCGTTTCCGGATCGTGCAACCATCGGGAAAGCCAGGCAGAATGGGTTTTGTCGCCAATGCGGTCGAGGTCGGGGCCTCGCCGGTTTGCAAAGGGGGAGATGGGAAGGTTGTGACAGGTGATGCAGCCGTAAAAGTTGAACAGGCCGCGGCCAATGGGATTGGGTGTCTTTTGAAGGGAGGGTGCAGTTGCCCAGGGATCGGGGCCGAAAGGCGGGGTTTTGCCCGGAGAAGGCGTGGTGATGGTCACATCTTGTACGTAGGATTCATCGAGGGGGTTTGCATGGGCTGCGCCGAGAAGGACGAGCCAGATGACCCAGCAGTGCTTGGGGATCAGGAGGGAGATCGCCATGGTGTCGGAATCAGTCGGCTGCGTTTTCTCGGTGGGGGGTAAGTTGCCAGTGTCGGGTGAGATCCTGGGCACGGACCATACGCGCATAGAGGCCTTCCCGAGTCATCAAAGCATCGTGGGTGCCGGATTCGACGGTTTGGCCGTTGTCGAACACAATAATTTTGTCGGCGTTTCGCACGGTAGAAAGGCGATGGGCAATGACCAGGGTGGTGCGATTTTGGGTCAGGTGAGCGAGGGCTTCCTGGATGAGGGCTTCGGTTTCTACATCGACCGAGGAGGTTGCTTCGTCCAGAATGAGTACCGGGGCGTCTTTGAGGAGTGCTCGGGCAATGGCGAGGCGCTGTTTTTGGCCGCCCGAGAGGCGCACCCCGCGTTCTCCAATGAGGGTGTCATAGCCTTCGGGCAGGTCCAGAATGAAGGGTTCGGCATTGGCGGCCTGGCAGGCTTTTTGAATGTGGGATTCGGAAGCGTCTGGACGTCCGATCAGGAGGTTGTCGCGCACGGTGCCGTGAAAGAGGAAGGTGTCCTGGAGAACCGAAGCAATATGGGTGCGCAAAAAATCGAGTGGCAGGGAACGCACGTCGTGACCCCCGATGAGAATCGCGCCTTGTTGGGGATCATAAAAGCGGGGAATGAGGTTGGAGAGCGTGGTTTTGCCGGCACCGGTAGGGCCAACCAGGGCAACGATTTCTCCTTCGTCGATATGAAAATCGATATTCCGTAGGACAGAGGCATCGGGGTCGTAGCCAAATGTCAGGTTCTGAACGTGAATATCCCAGGCCATGTTTTCAGGGATTCGGGCGTTTGGTGGATCTTCGATGTCGGATTGAACGGCCAGGAGCTGGAAGACGCGGTCGATGCTGACGGCGGCTTTGTTCAGGACGTCGTTGAAGGAGGCGAGCTGGAGGAAGGGCTGATAGATGTGTCCCAGGTAAACGATAAAGACGAACAGGTCGGCGACCGAGATCGTGCCTGCCAGGGCCATTTCGCCGCCGCTCCAGATGACCAGGACAATGCCCAGTCCGCCGGTGGCTTCGATGATGCCGGCCGGGAGCAACGAGTGTGTGTTGGCGACAAGCGAACGGTCGCGAAAGGCGGCGCTATTGGAATGGACTAAAATGGATCGGTCGGGTTCTCGGACGAAGGACTTGATAACGATAATGCCCGAGAGGTTGTCCTGAATCAAGGAGACCAGGTCGGAGAGGCTTTCCCGGACGGACCGCCACATGGCGCGGACTTTGGAGACAAAGCGATAGACGAGGAGGGCCGTGATGGGAATGGGGATGAGCGTCATCAGGGCCAGGTCGGGATTGAGCGTAAAAAGGACAGCCATCATCGATATGGGGATAACGGCGGCCAGGGCGGTTTCGGGAATGCCGTGGGCAATGAAGTCTTCTATGGCCTCGATGTCGTTCACCGAACGGGAAATGAGGTTGCCGGTGCGCTGTTTGTTAAAGAAGCTGTGCGGAAGCGTCTGGAGGTGGTTGTAGACGCGTACCATCATTTTGTGCATCAGCCGGTAGGCGGTCTGGTGGGAAAACCAGCCGTAACCGTAGCGGGCGGCACCCCGAAAAAGATAGACGCCAAAGAGGAGAAGGCTGATGCCCACCAGGCCCGTTGGATCTCCTCCCGACTCGGTGAGCCAGCGGATGAGCTGGCGGATGAGCAGGGGGGGGATGAGATTGGCGGCTGCAAAGAGGATGCCGCAGAAGATGGAGAGGGCCATAAAGGCGCGGTGGCCCTCCAGGAGATGGTAGAGTTGTTTGAGAAAATTCATTGGGATTTTTATCTCAGATGAAAGATGGAGTTGAAGCCCAATCCAGGTTTTAGCGATCTGACTTTAAGATACGCAATATTGGACACAGGTCAACGGAAGAACAAGAAATGACGGTCTGTGGTGGCAAAGAAAATCATTGAAGCACCAGGCTATTGAGTTTTCGGTTGTGTCCAATGGGTTCTGGATCTATATTAGTGCCCGCAAGAAGGTATCGAAAACTTTGAAGTTAAGTATTTTATTTTAAGTATTTTATTTTGGAGATGGTTGATGGTAAAAGGGCCTTCTGTGCTGAAAGTTGCCGGTTTACGGCTGTGTGCCTGAAGCGAGTTAGAAGCCGTCTATCGTTCTCGAGAGATGAAGTAGCGTCCCGAAGGGCGCATTTACTAAGGGCGCGTATGGTCGAAGCAAAGTGGATAGAGTCCGAAGAAGCATTGATCGATCAGATGACGGCGCCTTCAGAAGCGGTGATTGCCGCGGTTTCGGAATTGTCGGGAGGCATGATGATTTTGGGGATTGCCGGGAAGATGGGGCCCACACTTGGGGAATTGCTGGTGAAAGCCGGGGCCAGGGATGTGATTGGAGTATCGCGGTTTTCCAATCCTGCAGATCGAGAAGATTTGGAAGGGCGCGGTATCCGGACAGTCAAATGCGATTTGATGGACGAAGTGGGACTTGCCGAGTTGCCGGAGGCACCCCACATTTTTTTGATGGCCGGGTTTAAGTTCGGGGCCACCGGCAACGAATCGATGACCTGGGCCATGAATACGATGATGCCGGCCAAGGTGATGGAGCGGTTCCCCAGATCGCAGATTGTCTATGTGTCATCCGGAAATGTCTATCGGTTTGCGTCGGTGACCGGACAGGGTGCATCGGAATCGGATCCGGTCGATCCGATTGGAGAATACGCCCAATCCCGGTTGGGAGGCGAACGGCTGGCACAGTACTATTCGGAAAAAAATGGGACGCCGCTTGCCATTGTGCGGTTGTTTTATGCAACCGAACTCCGGTATGGCATTATTCTGGATATTGCGCAAAAGGTGTGGAACAGATCCCCGATTGATCTGGCAATGGGGTCTGTCAATCAGATTTGGCAGGGCGATGCCAATGCCTATCTGGCACGTTCGTTCCCGCTGTGTGAGAGCCCGGGGAGTGTGATCAATATGACCGGAGAAGATGTGTTGTCGGTTCGAGAGCTGGCGCAAAAGCTGGGTGTGTTGATGGGTATGGAGCCGATTTTTGAAGGCACGGAGAGCGAGACGGCACTGTTGGGGGATTCGCGTGCCCTGTTTGAACGGTTGGGGAAACCTGCGGTTTTGCCAGATACGATTGTGGAATGGGTGGCCCACTGGGTGATGAAAGAAGGGCGGACGCTGGGCAAGCCGACGAAGTATGAGTCGAGGACGGGAGAGTTTTGATCGGATGGGGAATTTAAAGGCCGGTGTGGCCGAATGTGAGCAGCTTATTCAAAGCGCAACCCTGGAATTTTGGAGGGCTTGATGAGAAATGATTGTCGATGAAATTTTCAGAATTGGATCTAAAGCCTGAGATATTAAGAGCTCTGAATGAAATGGGCTATGAGGATTTAACACCCATACAGGAAGATGCGATTCAGCACATTTTGGACGGTCGGGATCTGGTGGGGTTGGCCGAGACCGGGTCGGGCAAGACGGGCGCGTGTGGGGTGCCTCTGGTCCAGATGGTGGATCCTTCTATCCGTGAAATTCAGGCCATGATTTTGGTGCCCACACGGGAATTGGCCCAGCAGTATGTGGGCGAGCTAGCCGATATTTCCCGCCGTTCGAAAGTCGCGCCCTTTGCCATGTACGGTGGGTTTGATATGGACATCCAGCGGGCAAAGTTAAAGGATGGGGTGCATATTTTGGTGGCCACGCCCGGCAGGTTTATTGATTATTTGTGGAACAATCCGCTGCCTTTAAACCATGTGCGCACCATGGTGCTGGACGAGGCGGATGAGATGTTGAATATGGGATTTGCCGAGAATGTGGAATTTATCATGTCGTGCGTGATGCAGGAGCACCAAACGCTGCTTTTTGCTGCCACAATGCCCAAAGAGGTGGATCAACTGGCGAGATCGTATCTGAAAGATCCGGTTCGTTTGGAGTTGATTAAAGATCGAGTGGCGCCCCAATCGTTAGAACACCATTTTCGGCATGTTCGATTTCCGGAACGCCTGGACGCGTTGAAGGCGTATCTGAAAGAGGAACAGATTGTACAGGCGATCATTTTTTGCAACTCCAGAGGCAACGGTACTCGCTTGTTTGGCGACCTGAAGCGAACCTTTCCATCGGTCGATTATATTCACGGGGGATTGGTGCAAGGGCAACGGACGTCTATTTTTAATAAGTTTCGGAAGAAGAATATTCGGTTTTTGGTCGCAACCGATGTTGCCAGTCGGGGGTTGGACTTTGACCACGTGACCCATGTGATCAACTATGATTTTCCCAGGTCCAGAGAAGGCTATACGCATCGGACAGGGCGGGCAGGACGGATGGGGCGGTTGGGGGTTGCCATGTCGTTTGTGACAGACCGAGAGATGGGGGGGGTGGCGCGGATTTTGAGGGCCAATCAAATTGAGCCGGTCTGGCAGGGCAGGGTGCCCGATCTAAAGCGTTCTGGGAAAGCAAGACAGGGGAGACGGTCTTATGGGCGTCAAGGCCGGAGTCGGGGGCGGAGGCGATAAGGAACCCCAATCGGGTATTTGCCGCGAATTTTTATGGATATGAGGGACTATATATCGTATGTGTTTATATAATAATACCATATGTTGTGATTTTTGTGATCTGTCAGATCAATTTATCTTGACATGTGTCCATGAATTTATAGATATTTCTAGTAACTCTGCCGATTTATAAGATGTGATTGGATGCATTTGTCCCGATTGATAAACCGCAGGCATCGGGGGATGTGGTC
>JAPUJS010000440.1 GCA_027296045.1 bacterium
TCAGCAGCAGGGCAATTGTAAAAATAAAAAGCTTTTGAGTCATGGCACATTACCTCGCATACCCTTGCCATCAAACGACAGGGCATACACCTCTGGACAAAAATCCGGAATGGATTTGAGTTAGAAAAAAGGGGGGAAACACCTCGGAACGAGAGCAGGCGCCTGAACAAAACCCACCGCAGAGAGACAAAGCCCAGCACGAGAACACACGGATATTGGGGACCTTATTGTTCAGACGTAAAGAGAGAAAATCAGATCAGGAAGGACGCATGGTGCAGATAGAGCACAGGCGGCGAGCGAAGCAAAGCAGCCGAACCGGTTGCTGCCTGTAAAGAAGGAAGAGGATGTTCAGAAAGAACGGTAGGAATGCTTGATGAATGAGAAACGCTTAATTCAAGAAGTTTGAACACCGGGGCCAGCACGGCATCGCCCGGATCGGGCATCTCATCGGGCACGGCCACTTCCCGGTTGCAGCAACAGTCGGGCACCTCAGCATTGCGGTAGCAATCCAGCATATCGACCGGCATCTGGCACAGACAATACCCAAATGTCGGCAACAGCATAATCTGCAGGATGAACAGAGAAACCCATTTTTTCAACACGTTGCTTGCCTTTCAAAACATGCTTGAAAACCCCGTGGGTTTAAACATACTCAATTTTCGAACGCCTGTAAAGGAGCAGGGTTCCAAAACCGGAGGTGAAATCCCCTGAACTCCGCTGCTCCCTCCGATGCCCGAAATGCGCCCTGTGAACGCGCCCTTCACACCCCGTTGCACATACATCCAGAGCTTAGGCCTGATTCCGTTTTCTCTGAACCGCCAGTTTTGTCCCCAGCCGAATCGTCTGAAGCATATTGAACTCCCGGGCAATTCCCTTGCCCGCAATGTCAAACGCCGTGCCGTGGTCTACCGAGGTGCGCACAATCGGCAAACCCAGCGTCACATTAACCGCGTCGGCAAAAGCGACCAGCTTTACCGGCACATGCCCTTGATCGTGATACATCGCAACAACCCCATCATAGAGCCCATCAAACGCCTTGAAAAACGTGGTATCGCCAGGTAGTGGTCCGTCCACATCCCATCCATTTGCAAGAGCCTGTTCCACTGCCGGTCGGATGCTTTCTGCATCTTCCTCTCCAAATAACCCGGATTCCCCCGCGTGCGGGTTTAGTCCACACACGGCGATTCGAGGGGCCACCTTCCCCATCCCTTTTAGAGCATCATGGATTAACGCAATGGTATCAAATACCCGCTCTGTCGTCAACCTCTCCGGCACATCATGCAAAGCCACGTGTCCGGTAACGTGGACCACATTGAGCCGTTCCGATGCCAACATCAACCGCACTTCGTCTGTTCCCGTCTGGTGCGCCAGAAGCTCGGTGTGCCCGGCATAGCGGTACCCGGCCAGATTCATCGCCTCCTTGTTCAACGGTGCCGTCACAATCCCATCAATTCGATCCACCATCGCCAGATCCGCAGCAGCAATCACCCACTCAGCCGCCGCCCGCCCCGCCTCTCGACACACGCGTCCCGTCTCAATCTGCTCCAGATCCACTTCAAGGGGATTCCAAACATCAATCTCTCCTGCCCGATACCGCCCCCCTTCCGGCGAAGCCACTTCTCGCACCGATATACGGGCACCCACAAATTCCAGTTGGGCCCGCAACACAGCCGGGTGTCCGATCACCAGGGGTCGACACAACCGGTAGACCTCAGGATGGGCAAGCGCTTTGGCAATGACCTCGGGTCCAACCCCGCATACATCCCCCATCGTAATCCCCAACAGCGGCCGGTCTGCATCATCCACCCGTGCCTTCAGCCGGTCCACGGCCCGAACAAATGCGTCTTCCTCCCCCAGAGCGCCACCTTTGGTCACCAGGGGAATGCCATCATAGGGCCCTCCCCTGACCCGACACAAAGCCACCCCTGTTGCCACTTCCTCCAAAATCTCAACCCCTTTTCCCCCCAACCGTTCCAGCACCATAGCCGCAGTCCATCCTCCCGAAGCGATGATGCCACAAAGAGCCCCCTGCTCAACCAACCGCCCCGTAACCTCCGCCAGCACGCCAATCGCATCGCCAACCCCTTCTCGGGACAACCCCTCTCGAAGCCCCACCAACGACACAATTGCATCTCTGCCCTGCTCCAGGTGCTGGTGTACCTCGATCACCAAATTCGATAGGTGGGGCCGCTCCCAGGCAAATTCCGTGGCTTCCGCATGGATTTCCCACTCCGACACCCCCGGCACCTCTCGAAGCGCAGCCACCTGATTTCGGGTGGTGGATTCGGCACTGCCCACCACGGTCAGCACCGAAGCCCCGTCCCAGTGGGCTTCTGTTACCCCGACCCCTTCGCCCTCCAGTTCAAAAGCCCTCGGAACACAAGCGGCCAGGCCAGCCGACCCGCAAAACAAGGGCGTTGGCGACAATCGGGCCCCGGCTGTTGCGATCTCTCTCAAATCCTCTGAAGCCGCCGCATCCATCACGATCACAGTGGGACCGGCGCCAACCATGCCCTCGATCAATCCCTGGATATGATCGGCCCCCCGGGCAATATCTTCCAGACCAATGGATCGAATCGTCAGCTTTTCCTCGATATCCAACAGATGCCCCAGAAAGGATCCCCGCACAGGCGCACCAGGATCGTGCCCCACTTCCGTCCTTTCCACCGGAACCCCATGCACCAGGTGATAACCCCCCACCGTTACCCGTCCGGCCTCTGGAAAAGCGGGAGCCATTAAACACAGATCCATCCCAAGGGTCTCCATCACCGTATAAATCTCCGTAGCCAGGTGTCCTCGAAGCGCGGAATCCACCTTTTTATATACCAGCCTGGGTTTCAACGCCGACAGATGGGAACACGCAGCACCGACCCGGTCGGCCGCCTCCCCCCGGGAACAATTTCGACTCTCCGTATCCACCACCAGCACCTCCACCCCATCGCCCCACAACACACCCTGTGTTGCATCCGTCACCACAACCGACCGCAGACCGGACCGGGCAAACTGCATGCCCGAATCACAGGCGCCGGTAAAATCATCGGCAATCATCAAACAAGATAACATCGCATCTCCTTATCCCTTCTCGGGTCCGGACGTGGCGAAGACGCACTTCGGACGCCCACTAAACGGCTCATCTCCCAAATACATCCGGGTAAACGTTCGCTGCACCGAAAACCCGTATGACGCCGCACAATCGACCGCAGTTGGATTCAGCACATCAAAAAACACCGCCTGGTCGGCAAGCCGTTCCAAAATCCAGCAAAAAAGTTCCTGCTGAACCAAATCTGTCTCACCCAGCAAGGGTCCGATTTGAAACGCTCGACTTCCGGGACGCGCCATCACATACCCTGCCACCCTCCCCGACGATTCATAGATCCCACAATAGGGGCCCGCATCTTTGAGCAATTCCTTCAGCAATCCCCCTCGATTCGTACCATAAATCGGCCTATCAAACGCAATCACCGCATCCAGATCTGCCAGGTCCATGGACCGAACACCCTGGCTCGTGGCCGGAACACCTTTCCCTTGCATCCGTTGAAGGCCATATTCATCTACAAACCCCAAAGGCAAATACACCTCCCGCCCCATGGGCGTCGCATCCAGTTTAATGGTCTCAACCCCCGAAGCCGTTAAATAGTCCATCCCATGTTGCAACATGGCCGTACCAATGCCTTTCCGACGGTGTTCTGGAGGCACCAGCACCATGGCAACCCACCCCACCCGATCATCAAAAATCACGGTCACCACCGTTCCTGCAATCTCCCCATCCTGCTCGGCCACAAAACACCCATTGGGGGCCAATGCCAGAAAGCGCTGCCAATCCTGTTCTACCTGATTCCAACCGGCAATCTCTTTCAACCGCATCCCCGTTGCAATATCGGCCGGCACCATTCCCCGGATCTGTATCTCCGAATGTCCCAAATCGCGCCCCCATAAATTAAGGAGAACCAATACAACCCCAAATCGTTTATATTATCGCGACTTTCACCCATTCTGGCAACTTTAACCTGTCGGGTCCAGACGAATGCATATTTTTTCTTTCCTGCTTTTGATGGTTGCCCTGCCCCCTTGGGGGCAGATCCGTGCACAGAAATCCGAACAGCCTCGCTTCACGATCCATTCCCAGAACAAAGATCGCGTCCTCCATGGCACCATCTCTGTTCCCACTTCCCGGGACACACTCTGGTCCGTCCTGGTCGACTACGATCGCCTATCCAATTTTATGCCCCACCTGGAACACAGCCGCCGCCTGAATTCGGGAAACCCCATTTTGTTGGAACAGGTGTCCATGCAAAAATTCCTATTTTTCAAAAAACGGACCCGTATTGTACTCCAAGTCACCGAACACCCCCCGGACAGCATCTCCTTTTCTCTCCAAGAAGGAGATTTCAAAATCTATCGAGGTGCCTGGGTGCTCCAGGATGAAAAACCGGTTCTGCTGCAATTAAACTTATGCGTCCGACCCGATTTCTATGTCCCCAGATTTGTTTTAAACCACATCGTCAAAAACTCGGGAACCCAATCCCTCATCTCCGTTCGGGCCGAAGCCATTCGCCGCCAGGCTTCCAACCCATAAAAAAAGCCCCGAATCCCCATTCGGAGCATATTCCCTCAGAAACACCTGCCTTCTAATCGTCTGCCGCAATATCCACCCTGGAAACATCGTGCGACCGCAAGCGGAAAAAGGCAGCCGTCGAAATCGTGTGCAACGCAGATCGTAAATCATCCAAAAATGTATAAAAAAGCGGCACCACAAGCAATGTCAGAAGTGTGGAGGCCAGCAAACCACCAATCATCGTCCGCCCCATGGGCGCATAGGGCTGCCCCAGCACCGTGCTGCTGCCCAGGGCCATTGGCAGCAGACCAAATACGGTGGTAAACGTCGTCATCATAATAGGCCGGAACCGATTGTGCCCCGCCTCCAGGATGGCCTCAAGCCGGTCCATCCCTTCCCCCCGGAGCCGATTGATCATATCTACCAGCACAATCGCATTGTTCACCACCACGCCGATCAGCACAATCACCCCCACCATCGCCATCCCGTCCATGGATGTTCCGGTCAAAAATAAGGTCCAATAAACTCCCAGAAAGGCAAAGGGAATGGAAAACAGGACGGAAAACGGCAGCACAAAAGATTCAAAGAGCACGCCCATCAGCAGAAAGACAAAGGTTACCGCCATCACCATTGCAAACATCATGGTATTGTCCTCTTCCTGCAACTTCGAATACCGTTCCCCCTTGTCCCAGGTATAGCCACGGGGCATTGCAAACCCCTCCATTGCCTGGTCAATTTCCCCAAACAAGCCCTTCAAATCGTCCTTGGTCGTATAGGCCTGAACGCGCAACCGGACCTTCCCATCCTCGCGCCGAATCGTTCCCCGCCCCTGGCTGATCTTCAACGAGGCAAATTCCGACAACATGATGGGCTCTCCAGACTGGGAAGGGAAATTAAATTTTCGCAGGTGGTGCAAGGTCTGCCGATCCACTTTTTCCAGATACATCCGCACCCGCACTTCCCGCTGATCGGACTGATACCTCGGTAAATCGACTCCCTGAAGGGCAAAGCCGATGCTGCGCCCCACCATATTGGGGGAAACCCCCAGTTTTTGCGCCCGTTCCCGGTTGATTATGACCTGAACCTCGTCATTTGTCCGCTCCAGGTCCGAATCCACGCTGACCACCGAGGGGATGCCCCGCAACCGCCGTTCCACCTCTTCGACCAGTTCGGCCAACACTTCGACATCATCCCCATACATATTGATCGAAACCGAAGGACTCTGCCCACTCCCGCCCTGGCTGTCTATGGCCGACCGAATCCCAACAAAATTGGGCATGTGTTTCTTGACATCTTCAATCACACCTTTTCGGTCCAACCGGGTGTCCACCGGAACGCCCGCCAATTCTCGCAGATCCTTATATGTCACATACCACCAGGCCTCTTCCTCTTTTTCCAGAAACACATGGACATTGCCATACCCGGGCCGAAACCAGGTTCGCACCGAACGGATGCCGTAGTCCTCCCGCCGAGTGTCCAGAAACGCTTCGACCTCGGCCATCACGTCGTTGGTCTCTCCAATCGAAAAGTTCTTGGGCATATAAAACCGAACCCGAAAGTCGTTCAACATCCGCCCGCCGCTGTCGCCCCGCTTCATATTTTCCATCGGGTATCCGATGGTCATAAAAACGGCCAGCACAATCAACACCGTATCCCGGCGGTGCGCCATGGTCCAGGTCAGCATTTGGCGATAGACCCGCCTTGCCCACCCGATGACCTTTGAATCGGCCTTCACCCCTACTCCCCCAAATCGCACCGAAGCCAGCGGCACAAAAATCAGCGCCACAAATAAGGACCCGATCAGGGCAATCACCACGGGCACCCCGATGCGGGCCAGAAAAAACGTCAGTCGCACATCACCACTCATCAGCATCAACGGCAAAAACACCACCACCGTTGTCAACGTCGCCATCGTAATCGCCAGCCCCACTTCACTGGCACCCAGAATTGCCCCCTCCGCAGGTCTTTCCCCTTTCCCGCGCATCCGATAGATATTTTCCAGAATCACAATCGCATTGTCCACCACCAGACCCACGCCCACCATCAAGCCCATCATCGTGAGCACGTTCAACGACCACCCCATAAAATAGAGCATCGTAACCGTAATCATAATACACAGGGGGATGGAAAGTGTAATAATGGCCGTCATCCGAACGGTCCGCAGAAAAAACAACAATACCAGGGCGGCAAACAGACCGCCCCAAATGCCCGTGGTCTGCAAATTCTGGATCGACCCCTGGATAAACTCCCCTTGATTGGCAAACACATCAAATTGGATCAACCCGGCAAGTTGCGGATCGGCCTCAATCACATCCAGTTCGGCCACCACGCGGTTGCACACATCTGCAATATTCGCTTCCGACTCGTGGTAGAGTTCAATCGACACCGCAGGTCGACCGTCAATCCGCTGATACCAGGACCGCACGGGGGTGTCGTAGTAAATATCGGAAATTTCCTTCAACCGCACCCCGCCGTTTCGGCTTCCGACCTGCACGTTTTCAATTTCATCCATGCTTCGATATTTGGCCAGAGAACGCACAAAAAAACGCTTGCCCCCTTCGCGCACATAGCCGCCGGCAAGCGAAAAATTATCGGAACGCAACGTCTGGACCATCTCCCCCAGGTCCACCCCCCGTGCCTCCATCCGGTCCTGGTCAATTTCGATCATGACCTCCTTTTCGTCCACCCCCCAAAAATCGATCTTGGCAACCCCTTCCAGGCGTTCGAGTCGACGACGCACATGGGCTTCCAAAAACCGAAACGGATCGGTCACCGTAGAATCCAAAGACACGCCCATCCAGATAATCGACCAGTTATCGGAATTAAATTTATAGACCCGGACCTGATCCCGCACATCTTCCGGCAGTTCCAGCTTGAGCCGTTCCAGCCGGTCCACCAGCTGGTTATAGGCCAAACTCATGTCGGTTTCCGGATAAAACTCCAGAGGCGCACTCACACCCCAGCTGCCGCTATAGGTCCGGATCCGCTTGATCCCCTTCACCGTGCGCAGCTTCTCTTCCAGCGGAATGGCAATTTGCTGCTCGGCCTCCTGAGGGGACGCATTCCTGTGATTATATTCGATACGCACATACATAAACGGGGGCGTAAACCCCGAGGGAAACAATTTCACCGGCACCCGCTGATAGGCCACCGCCCCCACCACCAGAAGGGCGATCAAACACATCGTCACCGTCACCGGACGGTTCACGGAAATGCGTGGTAACAGAGATGTTTTTGCTGGCATCACGGCATCCTAAAGTCAGTTTCAGTTCCATTCCGAAATTAGACTCTATCCAACCCGGTTGGTTTCAACCCATTACGCTCCGCCCTTCACGCCCTTGACCATCCCCCATGTCCTTCGTCACCCTAATGGCCTCTTCACGGTCCAATTCGCGCTCTACAAACGCTACAAATTTCACTAAAATTTTTCTTTCCTTCTGACAAATATGCAGAGGAGACTCCCTGCCGTCAATATAAAACCCCCTCTCATTCGCTACTATGATGCTTCTGGACGGATGCTGTAGTAGTGGCCGTAGAAGTCCTCACTTGCGCGACGCATCCAGGCCCGGTCCGAAGCCCGATCGCCAAAACGCTCCAGGCCAAACAGGGTCAGGTCTTCCCCGGGATGGCCCTCCAGCATCCATTGCGCCAGCCAGTGCCCGATTGCTGCCGAGCCGGCGATCCCCAGGGCCGCACAGCCCGTTGCCAAAAACAGGTCTGCAACGCCTGGTACAGGACCGATCAAATAGGAGCCATCAGGCGCAAACGTGGTAATGCCCTGGTGATATTCTGCAATCTCCAGTTCCTTCAGAATCGGAAAAATCGGCGAGAGACGTTTTTGTGCCTCCGCCATAACGGCTGTGGGCGGCTCCAGGTCCCCTGTTGTGAAGTCGGCGGGCAGCGTCTCGAGGTCTATGCTGGTGGGGTGGGGCTCAAAAAAGCCGTAGAGATAACCGCCCTTTTCGGGCCGAACATAGCAACTCACGTCCGTGACCCGGACCACGGGATGGTGATCTGGAATACCCGGCAGCGGGACGGTGCACACACGCTGGTGACGGATCGGCTGCATCGCTGGGGCGAATCCGGCCTTTTCGGCCAGCATCCCGCTCCAGGGCCCGGCGGCGATCAAAACCTGTCCGGCCTCCACCAGACCATCTCCGGTCTCCACCCCCACGACCCGCCCCTGAGAGATCCGTATCCCCGTCACACGCGTTCCCAGCGCGATATGCACACCCAGATCCGTGGCTGCTTCGCCGTAGGCCTGCGCACACTGCTTCGGATCGACATATCCGTCATCGGGCACGAAATAGCCTCCGACAACCTGAGAAGTATTCAACGCCGGCACCAACCGGGCCATCTCCTCATGGGATACAAAGCTGGCTTCAACCTGGTTCTGCCGGGCGTGTTCCACCTGCTGCTCGTAGGCGGCCAAGCGTTCTGGCGTAAGCGCCACCATCAGGCTGCCGGTCTGGTGGACCCCCGGGTCGTGCCCGGTCTGCCTGGCAAACTGGGAGAACAGGTTCAAAGCGTACTGGATTGCCCGCATCATCGTCGGATTGGAGCGGATCTGTCCCACCAGACCAGCCGCGCGGGGTGTGGTTTCCTGAGCAAGGGCTGGATTGCGTTCCAGCACGGACACCCGTTTCTGTCCCGCTTGGGCCAGGTGGTAGGCGGCACTGAGCCCCCAAATACCACCCCCCACAATGACAATGTCTGCATTCTGTATCATCATAAACCCCTTTGATCTTGCGGTCGAACCCGTAACGATTAAGGATTGGAACAAGATCATTCTGATCGGACGACTCAAACGCTGCCATATTCTTCACCCCTGGTCCTGCAAGGGCAAGATAGGGCGCTCAGAACAGGATTGAAAGAGAAACCACTTCTGCTCGGTGGTCAGGGATTCTCCACTTGCGCCCAACGGGCTGCCGCCATTATCATACGATACGCCCGATAGGACGCCCTCGTTCCCGATTTATTTTTTGAAGAAAGGTCTCTGCATGGCTGACCCCCGCATCGCCATCATCGGCGCAGGCAATCTTTCCACCAAACGCATCTACCCCAACCTCGGTGCCGCAGGTGCCCATCTGGTGGGCGTGTGTGATCTCGACCGGGAGAAAGCCGAGCGCAATACCCGCCGCTTTGGCGGAACCGTCTACACCGACTACGAAGCCATGCTCAAAACCGAACGCCCGGACGGTGTCATCATTTGTATTGGCCCCGAAGCCCATGCTACACTGGCCCCCAAAATCCTTCGTAAAGGCTTCCCTGTCTACACCGAAAAACCGCCCGCCCCAAGCGCCCAGGCCGCCTTCGAAGTGGCCAGAGTCGCCCATGAAACCGGCATCCTGTGCACCACCGCCTTCAAAAAGCGCTATGCCGAAGCCAACAACCGGGCAAAAGAGTGGTTGAAAAAATTCCCCCCCGAAGACCGCTATTCCATCTCCATCGACTACTGTTCCGCCCAGTATGCAAACGATTCTCCCCGCCGATCCTTCCTGCTCGACTTCACGGTTCACATCCTTGATTTGACCGGCTACCTCTTCGGCGACGTCGCCCGTGTCTTTGCCTTTTCCAAAGGCATGGACGCCTATGCCGTCAGCCTGGTCTTCACCTGTGGTGCCGTCGGCGCTCTCAACCTCAACTGCGGACGCTCCTTCCGCATTCCCACCGAAGAAATCGAAATCACCGTCAAAGGCGGCAATTTCATGACCCTGCACAACTCCTCCACCTGGCGCATCACCGAAGACCAGAAACCCTGCGAATGGCGCGAACCGCCCACCTTCACCTCCTCGGGCGATTCGGGCTTCGACACCGGCCACCTGGCCGAAATCATCGACTTTCTCGCTGCATTAAAAGAAGGCCGCACCACCCGATCCAACATCTACGAAAGTTATAAAAGCATGGTGCTCTACGAAGCTATCAAAGAATCCTCGGAAACCGGACAGATTGTAGAAGTCACGTATCAAACGCTCTAACCTATCGTCTTTAAAAGCCCTGTAAATCTTGTCTTTAAAAGCCCTGTAAATCAGAAAACTTCCGTAGAGCAACCCCAAGATTCATGAGACTTCGTAAAAACAAACAGAAACCAGGCTGGCGTTTTGAGGACGTGGCCCCCAGACCCTCATCTGCATTGTCGTTGTTCGTGACGATTGGCGGACTGATGGTTGTGGTGGGTTTCTTATACGTCGTCTATTTGCTTGGAAGTTGGGCTTATGAATTCATGCTCGGGTTGTTCAAATGAGATTCTACTTAACAAAACTTGGCTCTTCCGACATTTTGGCGGGATGATACT
>JAPUJS010000441.1 GCA_027296045.1 bacterium
GGCCACCCCGTGGATGACAACAGTCGAGATGCCGTCGAAATCTACAACCTGAAGACCTCACCCGAAGCCTTTCTCACCACCTGGATGGACCGCTTCGAACAGGCCATCTCCGACCCCGACCAGATTGCCCTGATGCCCGGCTTCCTCAAGTTCCTCAATCATCTCAGACAAACAGACTGCCTCCTCGGCATCGCTTCTTCCACTTCAAAGCCCCGAATGCAAAAAACGCTCCAGAACGGATTGCTTCCCCGTCTGGAAGCTCCCCTCGATGAAGTTTTCGGTGCCCTGCTCTCCGGCAGTGACGTCACCCAAACCAAACCCCATCCCGAAATCTATATGCTTGCCGCCGAGCGCCTGGGCGTTTCACCCGAAACGTGCTGCGTCTTTGAAGACAGCCAGGCCGGGGTGCAATCCGGCAAAGCCGCCGGTATGACCGTTTTCGCCGTCCCCAATTTCTTCACCGCCCACCAGGACCACACAGAGGCCGACCACATCTTGAGCAACTTGACAGAAGCAATTGAAAAAGTATAATTTTATCCCTGTCAATCAGCCTTCTATCTGAAATCCATTTTTTAAGCTTTGATCCCCATGTTCAAAAAAAATATTCGTCCGTTTCGACTTCGACAATGACGCGAGTCTAAAAACCTTTCTCCTCAACCAGGCTGGCAACCTGGACTGATCCTGAACTCCGTCCCCCCCGAGCATCGAGCCCCTCAAACAAATCCTCGCCATTCTTACCGCTCCATAGTCCTTTGACGTAGCCGGACGAGATCGCCTATCTTTAACGAAAAGATCGAATTAAAAAACAGGAGATAATGACTATGCCAGCGAGTATTCATGCCACCAGAACGACCCTATACAAAGCCGACCAGTGCTACAATGGTCTCACGGTCATCCTATTGAAGGGCGAAAATGGACCGGATATCGCTCTGATCAACATGGAAGGCGAATCTGTCAAACGCTGGGCAATGGACGATCCAGAGGGCAAAGGCGGTGTCCCACGTGCCCGCCTGTTGCCAAATGGAAATTTGCTGATATTGCGCAGTGCCCGAGACTGGGGCGGCTGTGTACAAGAGTATGATTGGGATGGGAATCTGGTCTGGGAATATTCACCGCCGGCTGGCCTGAAAATGCATCACGATGTCGAAAAAACAGCCGATGGCAACACACTCATCGTCGCCCGGGAGGAAGTGCCCCAGGGAATTCGGTCAAAAGCCAACGAACCAGAACGTCGCGAAATGTTGTACGCCGACGTCATTCAAGAAATATCCCTTGCAAAAGAGGTTGTCTGGGAATGGCATCAATACGAACACCTCGACATCCATCTGTGCTGCAAGGTCCCTGCACCGGTAGACTGGTGGGCGGGATCTGAAAACAATACACTGGTAGACTGGACGCATACAAACACCATCCAGTCTTTGCCGGAAAACCATTGGTTCGATGCAGGCGATGAACGTTTCAGGCCTGGCAACATCCTGATGAGCCTGCGCCAGCTCGACCTGGTGATGATCACCGACCGTGAAAGCAAAGAAATTGTCTGGACCTATACCGGCGATTACAAGGGTGGCCTGTCCGGGCAGCATGATTCACACATGATCGAAAAAGGTCTCCCCGGTGCGGGAAATATTATGATCTTCGACAATGGCGCATCACCAACAACAGATCTGTCCCACTGTGGAAGTTCGTTTGTCCTGGAAGTGGATCCCGCTGAAAAAAAGACCGTGTGGGTCTACGACAAGCGCGAGCAATTCCACAGCAACTTCACATCGAGTTGCCAGCGCTTGCCAAACGGAAATACACTCATCCTTGAAGCAGCTCACAAGCGTCTCTTTGAAGTGACGCCAGAATGTGAGATCGTCTGGGAGTATGTATTCGCCGAACCCCCATTCATTCAGCGTGCATACCGCTACGGCTCGGGGTTCTGCCCGCAACTGCAAAGCCTTCTGGAAAATGGTCAATGGCACCAGAAATAGCTTTTGAAGGCAAACACATTTTTATTGCCGGAGGCAGTCGAGGCATAGGTGTAGCCAGTGCAAAAATGCTCGCGAATGCTGGAGCGAAAGGAGGAAGGAATGGCCAGGACGTTTAAGAACCGTGATGAGGCTCACGCCTGGGGGGATCGGCACAATCCGCTGGCACCGAAGGCCGGAGACGAGGCCCCAGATTTTGAGCTGCGGGATGTGACGGGGGAAAATCCGGTTCGGCTTTCGGATTTCAGGGGAGAGAAGCCGGTGGCGCTGGTGTTCGGCAGCTATACGTGACCGCCGTTTGTGAAACAGGCCGTGAGCCTGCGGGATCTGTATGAGGGATATCACGATCGGGTGCAATTCCTGGTGGTTTATATCCGGGAAGCGCATCCGGACGACGGGTGGAGTATGAAACCCAAAGGGATTAACGATCCGAAGACGATGGAGGAACGGCGGGACCTGGCAGGGATCTGCGAGACGACAATGCAGTATGGGATCCATACCTACGTAGATGAGATGGACGATGCGGTGATGACGGCTTACGCGGCCTGGCCCGAACGGCTGTATCTGATCGGGCTGGACGGAAAGGTGGTCTATGCCGGAGACCGGGGACCGTGGGGGTTCAAGCCGGAGGAACTGAAGGAGGCGATAGATACGCTGCTGGTAGAGACAGTCGGCGGATAGCGAATGGACGATAGATCGTTACACGCAGCTTTCGGGATAGGAGCATAACGATGGATCTCATGAAATTGCGATCGACGACGCACAACAAGCTCGCTGGAAGCGTTCGTCTCATGCTCGCCATCATTTTCTTGATGACTGGCCCCATGAAGCTCCTGGTCCCAAGCCTGGCCAAGGGTTGGGCTGGACAATTAATTGCAGCCCAGATCCCGTTCTCCGAATTGTCGAGGTGGACGGTGCCGTTTTTGGAGCTGTTCCTGGGTGTGGTGCTCGCCATCGGGCTATTCGTACGCCCCGCAGCCCTCGTAGTAATAGGTATCATGGTAGTCGCAACATATGTGCATATAATCGTCGACGACCCATCCCTGTTCCCACTCCAACCGAGCAAACCCATCATCCCTATTATGGTCATAGC
>JAPUJS010000442.1 GCA_027296045.1 bacterium
GTCGTTGGCGATGCGGGACCAGCGGCCGAAGAGGCCCACACTTAAGGGATGGGTACAGGGGATGGCGCCTTTCCCGCTCAGGGTTTGGGCAACGGGTATGCTGAAAGATTCGGCGAAGTTTTGGAGTTCTTTGTAGGCGCCCGAAAGGTGGACCCCGCCTCCGGCGAGGAGGATGGGGCGCTCGGACTTTCGCAACCGTTCGGCGGCCCGGGCAATCACATCGCGACCGGGGCGAGGGCGCTGGGCCGGGATACGTATGGTTTCCGGATCGGCATAGAGGTCTTCTTTGGGATAGTCGAATTCTCCGTGCGCCACGTCTTCGGGGACGTCGAGCACGACCGGTCCCGGCCGCCCCGATGTGGCGATGGTGTAGGCCCGTCGCACGAGTTCGGGGATGCGCAGCCCTTGTTCGATCCGGATCAGGGACTTGACTGCGGGTGCCAGGATTTCGGTCTGGTGCGCCTCCTGGGTCATGTTTTTCCAGGAATGGTCGCGGTTGCTGTTGCCAATGATGACAATGAGGGGTACGCCTGCATTTAAGGACTCGACCAGGCCTGTTACCAGGTTTGTGGCGCCAGGACCAAGGGTGGCGTCACAAATGCCGGGTCGTCCGGTGACACGGGCCCAGGCGTCGGCGGCAAAAATGCCACAACGTTCGTCGTTGATCAATGTGTGCTGGAGTCCCAGTTCCCGTATGGCATCGTAGAAGGGCAGGAGTTGAAACCCGCCCATTCCGAACATGGGGGCCGGGTCGTGAAGCCGGAGCATTTCGGCGAGGGCCTGTCCGCCGTTCATGGGCACAGAGGAAGACATAAGATCTCCGCTGGTTACGAATAGAGCAATTGGGCGAATTCGGGGACTGTTATCCCGACGGTGACGCCGTGTTTTTCGGCCTGTGCGTTGACGTGCGAGAGGATACCGCTTTCCCAGGCGGAACGCGCATCCCCAATGCGAGCGGTTGTTGCATCGACTGTGGCAGCAGGGATCATCGCCTGGTCCAGGATGTTGAGACGTTGAATGCCGGCCTGATCGATTCCGACACCGGCATTGTTGAATACGGCGCCTCGGGCTTGTGCTGCAATTCCATAACCGGGTCTTCCGGCAATCACACCGCCGTGCGATCCCGTGATGATGAAGGCCCCTGCATCGTCGGACCGGACAAGAGATGCCGAGTCGCAGGCAATGATGCGAAGGGGGGATTGGTATAATACGGTGCGCGATTCTTCATAGGTTGGCACATCGCCTTCGAATGTCTTGCCCCGGCACATGGCTTCGGCCGCCTCGCAACACTTCTGGCCCGGTGTGCAGCCCAGTGCGCTGGCGGCATCGTTGCAGTAGCTCAGGCGTCCACGTTTGTGTGTATCGGTGCCGTCGCCGATGCGTGCAGAGGTGTGGGCAACCGTTGCAGCGGCTACTTTTAGAGACTGCAGGTATTCGAGTGATCCAATGCCTGCATTGTCTTTGCCGACGCCTGCGTCGTTTAAAATCACACCACGCAAACCGGCCCGTGCCGCTAAATATCCGCAGTAGCGCCCGCCGTGGGAGCCGGCAACCAGCACGGTTCCCCGAAATGGGGGGCCGAGTTTGGTGATGCTATCGGCGACTTGAACAGCTTGCATAGAGGTGTCTGCCCTGGGCGTTGGGGGTTTAAGCTGACCTGAATGTCTGCAATTTAGGAATGGTTATCGGCAGAAACAAGGGGTTTGTCGTTGTGTCCGCAATTCTTTTGATATTGAAAAGAGGGCGTTTATGAGGTATTATGTGCAGGGCTTCCAAGCGGGTTCGCCACCCAGCAGGATTTCAATCGTTGATTGCTAAAGGAGGTTGTTGTGATAATCGGAGAAGTGCGTTTGTGGAAATTGACGCGCCGTCAGGTGCGCGAAGCAATGCGAGCCGCTAAGATCAAAGGTGCGATTTTGCCGACCGGCAGCACGGAACAGCACAACGAACACTTGGAAATGGAGCACGATACGGCCAGTGCGCTTTATGTCTCCCATCAGGCGGCATTAGGGCTTTATCCTCAGGTGGTGGTGGCCACGCCAATGGCGGTGGGGATTTCTGAGCACTGGATGGAGTTTCCAGGGACGCTGAGTTTACGGCCGGATACGTTTGTGGCCGTTGCGTACGATATATGTGAATCTCTGCAGCGGCACGGCGTCGAACATATTCTGGTGGTGAACGGACACGCGGGAAACCGGCCGCTGGCAAATCATATGGAGGACTTTGGGAAGCGTTTGGGGATTGATGTGCAGTTCTGCTCTTACTGGGAGGCGTATTCGGAGGATTTTGTTCAGGAGATTCTGGACTCTGGAGATTGCCCGGCCCACGCGGCCGAGTTTGAGACGTCGCTTGCAATGGCGGCTTTTCCAGAGAATATTCACTGGGAAGGGGTGGACTACGAAGGGGCGAATTTGAAGATTCAACGGGAAGGTTATGCGGATAGAGATCCGATTTATTTTCGGGACGGGCGGGATCTGGCAACGCCTAAAAAAGGGCGGGTGATGGCGGATGAAGCGATTTCCTGGGTCGCAAATAAGATGCAGGGGATGATAGACGGTTAATTGTTTGCAATTAGCGAGTCCATATGAGCACGTTGAATTTTCAGCCTCGTGTGCCGGTTTTTGATGCCAATATCGGGGTCGGGCACCGCCACAATCGGGCGGCACCTTTTGAGAACGCGAATGAGCTCCTGGACGAGATGGGCCGCCACGGTGTGGATCGGGCGGTGATCTATCACGTTCAGGGAGAAATGATCAGCGCCATTCGGGGCAACGAGGCGCTGTTGCAGTGGGAGAACGAGGCGTTTTGTCTGCAGTGGGTGGCCGGTCCGGGTGCGGATTCGCTGCGCCAGTTGCAGGAATTTCATGCCGATGGCAAGGTGAAAAGTGTGCGCCTGCACAATACGGAGGAGAGCCGGTGTGCCTTTGTAGATTGGCTCTATGGCACGCTTTTAGAGTGGCTTTCGGGGGAGGGGATTCCGCTGTGGGTGTCTCTGGCCGATTCGCCGCCTGTGGAGATTGTTGAGACGCTTCGGGGGTTTCCCGATTTGAGGGTGGTCCTGGTGGGAGCGCATTACACCCACTCGGCGATTGTCGGCCCGATGTTGCAGATGCTGCCAAAAACATATCTGGAACTGAGCCGGTTTGAGAATGTGGGCGGGGTCGAATCGCTGGTCCGGGAGATGGGTGCCGAACGGTTGCTCTATGGATCTTTTTATCCGCGTTATGCAATGGGTCCGATGCTTTTTTATTTGCACCATTTAAAGATCGAGCCGGGCGACCTGGCAGCCATTTGTGCCGGCAATCTGGATGGTTTGCTGGGAGAAGGGCCATGATTGAAGGCCATACGATTATCGATTTCCACGGACACGTGGGCCAATGGGACTATCTGGATTTGATTGACGATCCCGACACGATGTTACCTGCAATGGACGCGGTCGGTATTGACCAAAGCTGTGTCTTCAATATTTTTCATCCAGATGGAAAGACTGGAAATGATGAGACAGCGGCTTTTGTGGCACGTCATCCGGAACGTTTTATCGGTTTTGCCTACGTGTCTCCGCTCTTGCCCAACGGGATGGTGGACGAACTGGGGCGGGCGGTGGACAAACTGGGTTTTCGGGCCATTAAGATTTATCCGCCCTATGGGCCCTATCCGCTCGACCATCCCGTTTGGGAACCAATTTATGCGTTTGCAAACGAGCGCGGTCTGGCGGTGCTGTCGCACACCGGTCCGGAAGAGACGTGTCAACCCCAACAATGGCGAGATGTTGCCCCTCGTTTTCCCAATGCCAATTTTGTGGTGGGACATTCGGGCAATATGGAACCCTACCGCGGGCAGGCCATTGCGGTGGCACAGAATTGCTCGAACGTATATCTGGAAACCTGTTCAACCTTTCGTAGTCCCGGCGTGATTGAGGAACTTGTGGCGGGCGCCGGGGCAGACCGCGTGCTTTTTGGATCGGATATCCCGTTAATGGATCCGCGTCCACAGATTGGGAAGATTATTACGGCTGATATCGACGATGAGGCCAAGCGCCTCGTCCTGGGGGAGAACGCACGGAGGTTGCTCAAACTGTGATGGAGAGATTCAATGCCTGAAGAGACTATCGAAGAGCGCTATTGTCGCCAGACACCGGGTTCGAGGGAACGTTTTGAAGCAGGTCGGAATTTCACCGCCGGACCGGCCAAAGGGGCTTATTTCTTTTCGCCCTATCCGCTGAGTTTTGTGAGCGGCGAGGGGTGCCAGCTGCAGGATGTAGACGGTCGAACGTATGTGGACTACGCCAATCACCATACGGTGCAGATTTTGGGGCATCAGCATCCCTCGGTGATGGCGGCTGTGGAAAAGCAACTGCAAAGCGGAATTGCCCTGGGGGGCACCGTCGGTGTGGAGTTTGATATTGCAGCGGAGATGTGTCGGCGTGTGGACACGGTGGAACGCATTCGGTTTGTGAACTCGGGCACAGAGGCGACGTTGCACGCAATTCGGCTGGCACGGGGTTTTTCAGGGAAGCCCAAAATTGCCAAGTTCGAGGGAGGGTATCACGGCAGTCACGATGCAGTCGAGATTAGTGTGAGGCCTCCGCTGGAGGAGGCCGGTCCCCCGGATGCGCCCCGGTCGGTGCCAGGGGCCGGAGGGATGTCTGCTGGCGCGGTCGATGAGGTCATCATTTTGCCCTATGACGATGAGGCGGCCGTGGAAAGGCTTGTGGAACAACATCGTGAGGAACTGGCCTGTGTGATTTTCGATCCCAAGGCGGGCATTTTGCCGCAGCGAAAGGAGTTTGTGCAGGCTGTTCGGAACATCACACGAAAGTTCGGGGTGTTGCTGATTTTCGACGAGATTGTGGGGTTTCGCATTGGAATGGGAGGACTGCAAGCCCATTATGGCATCGATCCCGATTTGACCTGCTTTGGCAAGCTCATTGGGGGTGGGTTTCCGGCAAGTGCATTTGGGGGGCGAGCGGACATGATGGATTTGCTGGACAATTCTCAGGGACCGACGGGCTTTTTTCAGAGCGGCACATTCAGCGCCCATCCTGTGGCAATGGCCACCGGGCTGGCGACTCTGAAGGCGTTAACGCCCGAAGTGTACGATCACCTGAATGGATTGGGGGATCGATTGAAATCCGGACTGGAACAGCAGTTTGTAGATCAGGGGGTGGAGGCTCACATTGTTGTGACAGGTTCGATATTTAGCGTTCATTTCAAAGAAGGACCCCTGGCCAACTATCGCGATCTGGCCCACACCGATCAGGACCTGGCACACCGGGTCTTTCTTTCGCTTTTGGATCAAGGATATTTTCTGAGTTCGGGTTTGACGATGTGTGCGTTGTCCTCGCCGATGACGGAGCGTCATATCGATGGACTGGTGGAGGCGATGGGAAGAGCGGTTGAAAAGGCGCAGAAGGAGGGTTAGATCTCTGGAAGAACGTTGACGACAATACTTGCTGCGAGATTAATTTTCCACACGTGTGGAAAATTTGTTGGGGCCGAATACCTTTTTCGTTTCATTAAGGGAGAATTGGCTTGAATATTCGAAAATTACCTTTATTTTTCTAAAGCATAATTTACAAGGAGATCACAGAAAATTTTTACGCCCAGCAATTGGACTGTCCTAAAATGAAACACTTCTGCATATTGAGTGTCCCCCACACAATAGTATGCGGAACTGCGCTCCGCATACTATCTTTATCGTTAGGCG
>JAPUJS010000443.1 GCA_027296045.1 bacterium
CTCAATCTCCCCCATCGTCCAGCACGGCACCACCAGACTCAACTCCTTCATCCGATCTTCATCCTTATACACATCCATCGTATCGGATATTTCCACATCAAACCCCTCCTCCTCCAGAATGGGCGCAAACACATCCACACATTCCTTGGGCTCGTGCCCCTTCCAACCGCCCCAGACCATCAATGCTTTTTTGCTCATGTGTCACCTCTCTCTTGAATTGGATCCGACCCTTCTCATCCCAACCGGGTCGCACATTAAGGAATTATAACACGCCAAACCGCGTTTCCAGATGCACCGGTGCCCCGCTTTCTGCCGACTCATACCCCGCCTGCACAACCGCCAGACTCCGCCGCTCACAAACCCCGCTCGTCGGTCCTTCCACATCGTCGATCACGTAATCTGCAAACGCCTTCATCTCCAGCGCAAAACTGGACAAATCAAATTCTGGATAGTCCAGATGCAACACATCCTCTTCCACCTCTTCGCCAAACACCTGACACCCCTCCGAGCTTGCCTTCACACTTCCCCGATCGCCGTGAATTTCAAATCCCCCCAACGGACCACGAAAGCGCACCTCACAGGTCTGCAAAACCGACACCTGAAACCCATCCACCATCGTCAACAGCCCGTGCATTGTCCCTTCCACATCGGTGCGCCTGAAAGATGCAGCCCTGTGCTGTTGCAAATACACCGTCTCCACCTCCCCCAGAACATACCGCAACTGCGCCATACTGTGAATACCGTGCAGCATCCATGTCCCCGTGCCGCCCATCTCCAGGTTGGCCAACCAGGCCCGCCGCCCTGGATATCCGTAATCCGGCCCCCGGAAACCACCTGAAAAAGAAGCCGCAACCACTTCGCCAATATATTTCCCAGTCTGCACCATCTCTCTCAAAAACGCAGACATCGGCGTATACACCGCACTTTCCGCCACATAGAGTTTTACCCCCGCCCCGTCGGCCGCATCCACCATCCGGGTGGCCTCCTCCACCGTCAGCGCCATTGGTTTTTCCACCATCACATGCTTGCCCGCCTCGGCTGCCAGAACCGCCTGTTCACAGTGAGCCGCATGCGGCGTAGCAATCGAAACCGCGTCAACCGCCTCGTCCCTCAGGGCTTCTGCCAGATCGCCATAGGTCTTGTCCACACCCAGTTCGTTTGCCAGAACATCCAGGTGTTCGGCATCCCGATCCACCAGGCAATCCACCCGAATCTTCTCGCCCAGCTCCTGAATGCCCTCCACATGTCGGGTTCCTGCCCAACCCACACCGACAATCGCCACGTTCAACACAGCCACCTCCAGAGGCTTACAACCAATCATACGACTCCGTATCCACCGCCATCGCCTCCGCCGTCTTCTTCATATCTCCCAACGTCACATCATTCAGCGGAATCCCATCTCTCCCATACGCCTCCCGCCGAAGCGCTTCGGGTTCTCCGGGCGCGAACAATTGGTCCACACCGGGTGCTCTTCGACAATCGTGGATCTGCCGGATCGCCCGGTCCACCCGCTCCTTAAACCGCCCCGGTTCTTCAAATGCCGAAATCCGGATCGCCGCGACAAAGTGGCCATCTTCGCCCGCTTCGGGCCCATCCTCCATATTTCCCAGCTCCGTCCCATAACTCGCCCCGGAAAGCATAGAAGAAAGAATGCCCATAATCAGCGCCAGAGAAACGCCTTTAAATGCCCCGATCGGCATCAGCAATCCATCGATCGCCGCTTCCGGATCGGTGGTCGGCTGTCCCTCACGATCCATCGCCCACCCCTCCGGCAAGGCCAATCCCTTTTGATGATAAATCCGGATTTTCCCGTGCGACGAACCCGAAAATGCCGCATCAAACACAATCGGCCACTCCGCACCGGCGGGAACGGCAACCCCCAATGGATTAATCCCCAAAATCCGTTCCGCCCCACCCCAGGGTGCCATGGTCGGCAACGCATTGGTCGTGGCAATCCCAATCATATCGTGCTCGAGTGCCATCCGGGCATAATACCCCATCGCCCCGCAGTGATTACTCCCCCGAATCCCGGCTGCCGCAATTCCGTAATCCTTTGCCCGTCGGATCACTTCGGCCATCGCAAAATGCGCCCCAATTTGCCCCATCGTATTCCCGCCATCCACCACCAAACAGGCCCCGCTATCCCGCACGACAGAAGGCACCCCCTTCGCGTCCACCCCATCCACCGTCAGCTTTTTCACATATTCGGGCACGCGCATCACCCCGTGCGAATGAACACCGCCCAAATCCGCATCCACCAGCGTATCGGCCAACAAACCTGCATCCTGCTCCGCCATCCCACACCGTTCAAATACCCTGGACACCAATTCCAACAACGCCTGCGCATCCACACGCCTCTCTTTTTCCATACCTTATTACCCGTAGTTCATATCCCCGATTCGAAGCGGAATTTCTGTGGTCAATGCAATCGACGCCGGAAGGTCTAATTTGACGCGCTATCTTCAGCGTGATAATAACCCAGCCTCTCTCCCGCTTGCGGGAGAGGGATATTGGAGGATTGCCGTTCAGGCGTCCGGAGACAAGGGAGGGCCTACACTCCTCGAACAAGATGACGATCCTTATATTTACCCCTTGGAAATTTCTCCGGATTCGACTCACCCGGCAAATAGTGCCAGGCCGTACTGTATCGGGTCCGCTCGCTGTGATTATCCCGAGCGCCGTGCAACAGATTTGCCGAAAACAGCGCAACCGTTCCGGCCGGCATCACCAGATCCACAGCCCTGGCCTCATCCACTTGCGTCCAACTCCCGTGCGTGGTCGGGTCTCTTTCGTGATCTGCAATTCCCTCTCGATGGCTGCCCGGCACCACACACAAACACCCGTTCTCCAGATCGGAATCCTCCAGATAAATCCCGCAACTGATAATCTGATCGGACTCCGTATGAAAATAAAAATTATCCTGATGCCAGTGTGTAGACGAGCCGCCATGGGGCAACTTGGGAAAAAACTTGGTCCCAAACACATCCAGATTGGGCCCCAGCAGGGCTTCCACACGGTCCAATAGCTCCGGCTCCCGTGCTAATTCCAACACTCTGGGTTCAACCACACAAACCCCCTGCACCTTATGGAGCAAGCCCGGAATCGGTTTCCGATCCGCGTCCAGTTCAAGCGTCCAGTGTGGAATCTCTTCATCCAACTGGCATCCTCGTTCCACCAACTCGTCAAAAACACCTTTGTAATACGCCAGCTTTTCACCGCGGATCAACCGCTCGAACACCAGGTATCCCTGTTCATGAAACCGGACAATCTCCTCTTTTGAAAGCATACACCGCCTCCTTCGTTATAAGGGCGCTCAAATTCCCAAAACGCTCTTCTAGAAATAATTTCAACCTGGGACAATCTCCCCGGTTCCCAAACACACCGAATAAGCCACGCGAAACACATCATCGGGCGGATCGTTCCGCCAGATTAAATTCACCGCTTCTGCCTGAAAGACAATAGGTTCCCATTCAACATCCAGATCGGTCAACACCTTCAACATCGCCCCTTCCCGGCGTGCCTGTCCAACGCTCATATGCGGCGTAAACTCCCCACTGTGACGCCGCACTTCATCACAATCTGGGACCACTTCCCAAAGCGCCGTCTGCAGGGTGTTCAGATTTTCCGGGGGCTCCGGGGCGAGCCACATAGTAAACCCTCGATTTCCGTGCCGAAAAGACCGAAAGTTTGCCAGCCGGACCTCAAAAGGAGCGACCTCTCGACAGGCCACCGAAAAAGCATCCAAAAGATCTTCAAACCCATCCCGAGGCCGAAACGGATACACCAGCGTCACATGCGGCATCCAGCGCCTGACATTCCGATCGTGGACTTTTCGGATCGCCTGAATCGGTCCCCACATCTCTTCAGGTGGACTCAGCACAATCGCTGTTTGATGCGTTTTCTGACTCATCTCTCCTGTTCCGGCCATACGAAAACCAAAGCGTCGATCACAACAAGGATCATAAAAGGTGCGGGAACATTTCTTTTAAAGAATATAGACAATCTCCGGGCATCCATGTCTCGGATGGCAATATAGAGATCACCGCGGGAGTATCTCCCAAATTGGACACCTTACCTGTTATGCAGATACAAAGAATAGCAAGTAAAGCCCTCCCCAAATTCCCAGAATAAAAAGGGGCACCAGGATACGACAGTAATAATCTAGTGCCAGGGCAGAAGGTTCATTGCCTTTTTCACACAAATAATGGGCGACGATGCTTTCGACGCCGGAGAAAAAAATGATCAGGAGCATACTGATAAAGACCGCATCCAGAAATGTGAGGTAGGAAATTTTGGGGATATGAT
>JAPUJS010000444.1 GCA_027296045.1 bacterium
GGGCGCATTTGAGATTGCATCCCACCGTCGTCTCCCAAAACACCAGTCTGAGTTCATTCCGCCCTTTTCGAGCCCTCATCTTTGCACCTTGCCTTGCAAATTATAGAACCGTTCCTACCGAACGGTCATCGATCTCTTTTCCAGCACCTCGGAAATGCACTGTTCCAGCGACGACCGCCTGGACCCCCGCACCAGAAAGGCGTCGGCCATGTGGTAGCGGAAATCGTCTCGGAACAGGGAATGGTCCGTGTAGATGATCGTGGGAAAAGTCCGGTCGATCGATTTGAGGGCCTGTAACACACGGAGTTCCTGCGCATGCCACAGATCGGGGTCCAGAACCGCAAGGTCAGGGCCCGCCGACGCCAGTGCATCCAGGGCCTCCTGAAGGCTGGCAACGGCCACCACCTGGTAACCCGTCTTCTCCAGCTCGGCCTGGCGTCTCAACCTGGCGTCGGTGTCAAATTGGATCAATAATACTGTCGTCATGCCCTTTATCCCCCTCTGTCCCGCTTCCTGTCTGCTTTGCCAACCCTCAATGATAATTACTCCAGCTTTCTCCACCGATTCATCTCAATATTTGCAATCCCTTGCGTCTTCAGATCCACCCACTTCATCCATTGTCGCGCACACTTCCCCAGCATTTCAACCAACCCTTTTAGGGTCATTTCTTCTGTGACTGCAATTTGGTCCAGACGGGGATCGCAACAGCCTGCCCACCAGAGACCATCTTTAGAAGGCCCGGCGTCCGCCTCTTCCGCCTCTTCCACGGAAAATAGTCTTTCACAGGAGCCATCTTGAGACCGCTCCGGCAGGCCAAAATACTTTGTCATCTTGACCAGCATCCCCTCACCCACATGGAAGAATTCGACTTGATCCATAAACGCCTGCATCATCACAATGCCTCTTCCGGACGGTGCCAGTAAATTCTCCTCGGCCGGAGGGTTCACAACAGCCGCCACGTCAAACCCCTCTCCCTCATCCCGTACCCAAATGGTCGCCTGGGAAGGTCCGGTCTGCACCCGAATGTGCACCTGCTTGCTTGCACATTCCCGGTTGCCATGCAGAATCGCATTGGCCACAGCCTCAGAAAAAGCTACCAACACGTTCACACGATCCTCTTCGGGAAACTCGAAATGTTTGAGCACATCTTCCAGAATACGAACCGTCCGTTCCATGGAAACGTATGTACTTGGGATACACATCTCAAACAAATGGGCGTGCGCTTCGGCCATCGATGGATTGTGAGCATCTTCTAAAATCAGTGTGGGCTGCATGACAAACCTCCTTCCAGATAGGCATCCGCCTGCACCGCCTACGAAGTAACAGCTTCCGGTTCTGCAGACTTGATATGTAAACGCAAAGGGGATGGATGTTTTTTGTTTCATAATGGAGTAGCAATTAGAGTACCAAATTCCCAATCCAAATCCAGCCACACAAAATGTCCTCCTATTCAGACAAATAGCCTTTTCTCCCGCCACAATCGACCGACTCCAACATCCTTATTGTGTGGCTTTTGTGTCCCATTAGAGACACCGATGTCCCAGGTTCAGATAAAAAAAAGCCCTGATCTTATTCAGGGCTGTCTCGCCGACATACTTCGACGATTCGTTTTACAAGCTGGGACATAAAAATCCCATCAGGTAGGACATCTCGCGCTCACTTTTTAACCATTCTCCCACATCGATGATGCAATGGGTCTGATATCTATGGGACAAATATGTAACCTGTGATAAGAGAGAAGGCTTGGCACATAATTTGCCACGTAGATACCATACACACGTTTTAGGGGAACCAAACATCATGGAGTCGGCTTGGAGTGTCTGAAAGGAGTGAGGTCATGATATCTGTAAAGAAATATGAAAAACCGGACCAGATGGACAAAATTGTTCAAGCAATCGTCGCAGACCAATTCGACCTGACAGAGTTGATAAAAATGTATGGATCCGATGCCGGGGTGAAAATCGCCAACATCCTATCGGCAGGTGAACTGCGCCTGATGACAAAAGAACGGGTAATTCATCTTATCCGGAACCAGGTCCAATTCCATATCTGGGAAGAAGCTTGCGACTAGACCTACTGCACAGTCAACATATCTTGAAATCGAACAAAGGGCGGTAGATAGTCTACCGCTCTGAAGTCTTTACATGTCCATCCTTCATCTGGATGTTCCAGTTGGGACATACGTGTCCCAGTGTGCATAAAAAAACCCCCCGCACAAAATGCGGGAGGTGAGTGCTTGGGTAAAACAGAAACGCGACTACCCGAACGCCGAGGCCTCAATTCCGTGCTTGATCAGCAAACGGTGTAGGGAACGACGATCGATACCGCTCTGTCTGGCCGCTTCGGAAATATTCCCTTCATAAGACTTCAAAAGGGTCTGAATATAAGCCCGCTCGAAATTTTCAATCACCGCATCCTTGGCTTCTTTGAACGGTAGATCGGCCCGCACCATATCCAGGGAGACATTCTCTCCCTGAACCAGCGTCTCGGGCAAATCCTCGGGCTGGATCTCGTCGGACGAGGCCAGCGCAACAGCCCGTTCGATTGCATGCATCAACTCCCGAATATTCCCTGGCCAAGCATGCCGGCTCAGCAGCGCCATTGCGTCGGCTGAAATCCCACGAATCTCCTTGTCCGTCGCTTTCAATAACTCCTTCAAGAAATGGTTGGCCAAAAGTGGGATGTCTCCTTCCCGCTCCCGCAAAGCGGGCAACCGAATAATAAAGGTGTTGATCCGGTAAAACAGATCCTCCCGGAAATTCCCTTCCTTCACCCGAGCTTCCAGATCCTGATTGGTCGCCGAAATCAGCCGGATGTCGATATCCGTCTCCCGATTGCTACCCAGCCGCCGAATCTTACGATCCTCCAACACCCGCAAGAATTTTATCTGCAGGTTCATCGGCAATTCCCCAATCTCATCCAGGAAAAACGTCCCTCCATTGGCGTGTTCCATCAATCCCGTCCGACTCCCTGTCGCCCCTGTAAACGCGCCCTTTTCATGACCGAACAACTCGCTTTCCACCAGATGCTCCGGCAACCCCCCGCAATTCAGC
>JAPUJS010000445.1 GCA_027296045.1 bacterium
TGGGCAGACACGCAGGATATCCTTTTTGGTCTGGGTCTGCTCACTCAAAAACAGGATCTCTCCAAAATGTTCACCAACGAGTTCCTACCCACCCAATAGCTCCTTTTGAGAACCTGTATTCAAATCATGCCAAAAGAAAAGCCAACCCCGTAGAGGGTTGGCTTTTCTTTTGGCAAGCAACATGCGTGCTGTTCCGTATGGCCCTGTATCAGGAGCCATAAAAAACGCTGGGAAATTCTCATCCTGCTCTGACTTAGGAATGCAGAGAAACACTCTCTAATTTTTCCCGCAGATAATTTTCCATCTGAACGAACCCCGAATCGCCCCGCAGGTCGACCTTTCGAGGCCTGGGAAAATCCACACTGATATCCTCGACAATACGCCCGGGCCGCGGCGACATCATCACCACCCGGTCCGACAGCAACACGGCTTCTGAAATACTGTGGGTGATAAACAAGACGGCTGGCCTGTCTTCTTCCCAGATACGCAGCAACTTCAGTTGCAACCGTTGCCGCGTGATCTCGTCCAGAGCCCCAAAAGGTTCGTCCATCAGCAACACAGCAGGCCGAAATGTCAGCGCTCGCGCAATGGCGACTCTCGATTGCATCCCCCCCGATAATTCTCGTGGGAAAGCCTGTTCGAATCCCGACAAACCAACCATGTCAATCATTTCCTGTACACGATCCAGAACAGATGGAGATTGAAAAATCTCTCCGGGAAGCCGCACATTTTGCACCACAGTGCGCCATTCCAGAAGCGATGGGCTCTGAAATACGACCCCACACTCTCGCCCGATTCGGGCTTCCCGAGGAGATCTCCCATTGACAAAAACGGACCCGGTGCTGGGTGTTTCCAGATCGCCCACCAACCGCAACAGACTGGTCTTTCCACACCCCGACGGGCCAATCACACTGACAAATTCGCCCGCCCGAATCTCCAGATCGATGTCTTCAAGCGCAACCACTCGATTCGACTCGGTTTCAAAAACCTTGCCCACCGATTGAAGTTGCACCGCAATATCATACATTGGTCGCCCTTTTTGCGCTGGTTGGTGTCGGTTGGTATTGTCTTTAAAATAGGGGATATTAATAGAATATACAAGCAGTGTCTTTGGTGTTGATTGGTGCCGATTGTGCTCAGGCTGAAAAACGGACTGGTGTTAATTGATTTCTAGACAACTTGGTGTGATCCTGTCCCCAAAAAAGAAGGCAGACAGGGTGTCTTGACTGAATGCTTTCAATAATTTAAAGAACATGAAGAAAAACAAAACCTAAAAAAAGACGTGACAAGCCGCTTGCAAGACCGTACCGTTCATGGTAGTGGCTCTCTGGTACATGTGGTAACCGATTAAGTCAATATAAAACAAGAATTTGTACGAATTCGCCGAAAATACATAAGTCTGGAAATATCAACGACTTACGTGTAATCACATGTTGGAGAGGGCCATTACCAACGCTTAAGAGGGTCTCAAATTAATTTCTCAGGCAGGCGGAGGCAGGGGGCCTATGGGAACGACATTTCCTGTGATCGACCGTTTTTCCAAAGGCAGATTTGTTATCACTGCTGAGCAGAGCCACCCGGTTCAGTTGAAGCGCTATAACCGGCTGGTAAACCGGGGGGCGATCGACGCGGTGACCCTTCCGGACATTCCCCTGGTGGGACAGATCGGCGGTTTGCTGCAGATTTTGCCGGGACGCGGGTCCAGGCGGCCCGATACCCTGGCCTTGATGGCGGATACCGAACAGCCAATTTTTACCCTTGCAGCCGGCATACGGTCAAAAAAAGCAGTCAGGGACCGGGTGCTCCAGGCAGCAGAAAAAGGCGCCAGGGGTTTGCTGGTGGTTTCCGGGGGCGGGCTGAGCCGGCGCCTCCTGGGAAAAGTTAAGCCGATGCTGAACCTCCTGCCAATGGATTCCTTTAAGGTGATTTCACTTTTGCAGGAGATGCGGGCAGAGGGTGCGCTGTCCCCCGAACTGCCCATCTGGGCGGTAGAGAATCCCTATGCTGGGGGGCAGACAGCAGACCAGGTTGACCGGCTGCAACAGAAGATTGAGGCAGGGGCAGAAGCCATTCTGACCCAGCCACCCCTGTTGTGGGCGTCTTTTGAGACATGGTGGTCCCTTGTCCATGCACGCGGGTTGACCCGTACCCCCATCCTGGTGGGCACGCCGGTGATTACATCGGTGCGTATGCTGATGTTTTGGCTCTGGCTGGTGGGTATTCGCAGGAATGATCCAGCCATCCAGGTGCTGCGCGATCAGTTTAAACACGCGGAGCAGAGTCTCGACGAGGATCGGTTGACCGCCCTTCGCATCCGCTGGACTGTGGACCTGATTGAGAAAATCCGCGGCCTTCCGGGGGTGGCCGGGATCCACCTGATGTCGATGGGCGGCACCCAGGACCTGGAGGAGATCCTGAAACAGGCAGGCCTGGGACCCTACCAGCGGATTCGAGCGGATGTGGAAGGGCTGGTCCAAAGGCTGGAAACAGAGGGTATGACTGTGGTGCGTGAGCCGGGGTTGACGGACGATCGCTATGTGGGCGATTTCCTCAAGTACCTGGAAGTATTTCACCGTGCGACACTGGATCAGGGACCCTTCAAGACCTATTGGAACCGGATTACCTATGCCCAGCATTTCCGCATGCCGGTGGCATACCGGCCGTTTGTGGAAATGGTGGAAGGGAGCCCGGCATATACCGGCGAGTGGGAGCTGGCGCTTGACCTACTCCAGCACAAATCTCCGCAGGGACTGGAGCAGTCCCTGCGAACGGTGCTGGAACGGCAGAAGCTGGGGGAGACGGAAAGCCGGGGTGGGGTGGTCATTGGAGACTATGTCCCGTACAGCCAGAGTCTGGTCTGGCAGTTCAACGATGCTTTCTGGCGCCATGTCGGTGCTTTTGTGGCGGCCCACGGTCGGGATTACCGGGATGCCATCAAGGGATCGCCGGACGCAAACCCGGCCTTTGTGCGCCACAACGCAGAACGGTTTTTAAAACAGCTCAAACAGGTTCGCCTGGAAGAAAACCAGCAGGGTTCCCGGCAGATCGCCTATGTCGAAATCGGGGTTGCCAGCGTGGATTATGTGCGTACCTTTATCGATGCCCTGGTGATGTTTGCCCGGGCAGAACAATTCGATCTGGGTGGCACGGTATACGTCCTGGCCGATGTGTCCGAATCGGTCCTGGAACAGGCCAGAGAGGACCTGGGAAACAGCAGGAAGGGCATTCCCCTGGCCTACCTGCTGATGAATGTAGAAGACCCCCTGGATGCGCTTCGAGCTTATGCCGGCCGGATTTTGCGGGTGCATATCACCAATGTGTTTGATAATTTGCCGAACGATAAATTCGCCCAGATCGACGGCAAGCACTACCAGATCCAGACGCGGCTCTACCTTCCAGCCGGCTGTACGGAGGCGCTGGCGAATCGGTATGGGCTGGAGGTAAAGTCGCTGGCCCGGGACCTGGAACGCCTGCCCCATACAGGGGTGGAGGCTTTTCTGGAGAAATATCGGTTGCTGTTTCGCAAACAGTACAGTGAGAAGGAAGAAGACTACCATTTTTATCGGTTCTGGGAAGACCTGTACGGAGATCCGGAAGACCGGGCCACAGGGCTGAAGTTAGAAGAGCGCTACGTCCACATTCCGGATCTGGAAGCATTCGATTTCCTGGACCGCGATCAAATTCCCTGTAGCGATTTCGATCCCAGCCGCATTCTGCATGAGGTGCTCTCGGAGTATCCGCACAATGTGTGGATGCACCTTTCCAACCGGGCAATCGAAGGGGGACTGCAGACGCTTTCACTTTTGCACCCGCAGGGGGTGCTGGAGATTGTGGATATCATTGTCAGGAAGATTTCGGACTACCACAATGTGCCCAGACGCAGGTCCAGGACGGGCCGCCCGCTCTACCGCATGGGGTTCAAGGGGCCGGCCAAGTTTGATGGCTCGGCTGTGGACTGGTTCAACGGCCGGGTTTTTGAGGCTGCCGTCCATATGGTTTTCCCGGGCGCACAGGTGACCTACACAAGTTTGAAACCATTTGGCAAGCCACATATGTCTATTATGGAGATCAGTCGGGGGTCAGGTTAGGGAAATTCTATCCAACCACCGAGCTGATCCACTTCAATTCCTTCTTCCAATTGCGCATCAATGTAAGGGCCCTCTTTCAGGACCACCAATATGCGGAACTTGCCAGACGAAAGACAACAGAATTGCAGGCAAAAAAAAACCGCTCTTCTCAGAGCGGCTTTCTTCGGTTTCGGCCTGCTTACTTCAAAAACAGCATCCGTTTTACCTGCGAAAAACCGTCGCCTTCCATGCGATACAGATACACACCGCTCGCCACAGCATTTCCCAGGGCATCCCGGCCATTCCACGCTGCGGTATAAGCCCCGGCATCGACGGTCTCATCGACAAGCGTCTTGACCTGCTGGCCGAGCAGATTGTAGATCACCAGTCGAACGGGGCCCGCTGTTGGGATCTCGTATGCAATCGTGGTGGTAGGATTGAATGGAGTGGGTCCATTTTGTTCGAGCTTGAACGAGGTGGACCCCAATTTCAAATCACCCACTTCCACAATGGGCACCGCATCCAGGGCAAGCGATAGGTCTACGAGAACACCATCGGTAACCCGGAAATCGCCGGTGACTGGCTCGCCTAATTTCTGAAACGTAAACTCAACCAACCCGCCATCTCCCCCACCGGCTTCCCCGTCTACCTTCATCGACCCAACAGACACTTGCCCGGGGTGATTGTTGACTGCAAAAAACAACCGGGGCGTGGAATTTCCGGTTTCCAAAATCGTGTCGGTCACTTCACGCGCCTCCACAAACTCGTATTGATCGGCATGGTAATTCAACACAAAACCATAGCCTTGAATCTCCTGTGCGCCCCGCACATTCAGCGTGAGTTTCAACATGCCAGGAGCGTCATCCGGCCCCCGATTCAGTTGAAATGCAGCCAGCCCGTTTCGGCCCCCGGTGATCTCCAATCCGTGTATCATTTCGCCTGCTCCGGCCGATCCCACAACGAATCCCACAACAGCTAGTACAAGCCCCAATCGAAACCCTTTTTTCACCATGACAATCTCTCCTTTCGGTCAACCTCCCGGCTATATAGATTGAAACCCGGAATCGGGATTCTGTTCCCGATTATTCGCAAACTTTGTGCCAGAAGCCACCCTGCTTACATTTTTTTCCAAAACCCTCGTTTCACGGTCTTTTCGCATTCAGCCCAAAAGAAAACCCGCTCCGGGACCGACAGATCGCCCGGAGCGGGTCTGACTTTTTCATGAGACTTTCTTATTTTGGTGCCCCTCTGACAGGACCAAAATGGGATTCCCAATCCGCGGCCAACTGTTTTCCCACCGCCTCCAGCGCACGCTCCTCGGCTGGTGTCAAAGGTGTCCATCGCTTCGCCCAGGCGATATTTTGCAGCAATTCCGCCTCTGAAAACATTCCAATCACCGCCACTGCAACGCCCGGCAACCCAAGCGCATACCGAAAAGCCGATTCGTGAT
>JAPUJS010000446.1 GCA_027296045.1 bacterium
TAAAAAAAAGCGGGTGACTTTCCGGTCACCCGCTTTTTTGATCTACCAAACCATCTCACAAATCCGCACTCTGAACCACCTCGCCCGTCTCCAGCGATTTGTTCACCGCCATCGCCACTTCCTGCGTCTTCAATGCATCGGCATACGGACTGCGAAGTTCCGCCATGCACAATCCTTTCTGACCTGACCCCCCTGTCCCCCTTTACCCTGAAGAGAAGGGGGACAGGGGTTCGGTTATTTCTCTTCTTCCAGCACCTTCTTGAGTTCGGTAATCGACCGTTCCAATGCCTGCATCGCTTCTCCGGCCTTGGCCCAATCCCACTCCTGGAGGGATTTTCGCACCGTTTGATAGTGTGCTTCGGCCTGTCCAGCCAGACGGGTTGCCGTTTGCGCAGCCGTTTCCGGCATGAGATTCTGCGCCGACCGGGCCGCCTCCACCGCAGCCGTCGTCCGCATCCCGAACAAATCGTTCAGCGCATCTTCAAACGTATCCCGCATAATCACCTGCCCGCCAAAGGCCACAATCACCTGCTTCAATTCCGGAATGGCGGTGCTGGCGATTTGCGGCCGTCTGGGCGCCTGCCGCTGCCCACCTCCCTCTTCGTCATTGAACTGGGGCTGTTCGTCGGGCTCCTGCCGGGCCTGTAGATAAATCGGCTCCACATACAGAAACGATGACTCAATCGGAATCGCCAGCAAATTCCCTCGAATCACCTCCGATCCCCGTTGCCCCCACAGAGTTAACCGACTCGATATCTCCGGCTGCTGATCAATCCGCGCCTCCAGCTGCATTGGCCCGAAAATCAGCTTATCCTTGGGAAGCTTATACACCAGCAAATCGCCATAACTATCCCCGTCGCACCGGGCCGCCAGCCAGCCGATCATATTGTCTTTTTTCGCGGGTGTAAACGGCACCATCAACAAAAACTCTTCCCGCTGCTCACCCGGAAGCTTCACAATAATATAATACGGCCCCATCCGCTGCGGTCGATCGCTGTAGATCTCGTTCGGAATTTCCCAGAGATCCTCCTGATTGTAAAACACCTGTATATCCTGCATGTGATATTCGCGATATTGCGCCGCCTGGATGCGGAACAGATCCACCGGATATCGAACGTGCGCACGCAAATCTTCGGGCATGTTTTCGATGGGCTTGAACAAATCCGGAAAGATCTCGACATACGCCTTAATAATCGGCTCTTCGTCGGCCAGATAAAACGTCGCCTTCCCGTGATACGCATCCACAACCACTTTCACCGAATTCCGGATATAATTGATCCGTGACCGTCCCGACCGTTCGGAATAAGGATACATATTCGTCGTGGTATACGCATCCAGAATCCAATACAACCGCCCCTCCGACACCACCAGATAGGGATCGGAATCGTAAGACAAAAACGGGGCAATTGTGCGCACCCGCTCCACAATCTGCCGCCGGAACATAATCCGGGTTTCCGGCTGGAGATAACTGCTCAGAAGAAAATTGAAATCCATAAACCGAATGGTAAATGCCAACCGCTTCAAAAAGCTGCCCATCGGAACCCCGCCCGTGCCCTGATAGACCGTGTACTGGTTTTCATCCCCGGCGGGATAGTCAAATTCTTTTGCACTTGTCTTCACCAGCACATAGGCATGCGACCGTTCTCCATAATAAATCTCCGGACGATCAATTTTGAACCCGAACTCTGAAACCGGCGGAATATCCTTGATCATAAACGAAGGCAGCCCCTGCGGCGTCACCACATTGACCGGACTCATGGCAACCCCATATCCGTGGGTATACACCAACCGGGTGTTCTGCCACGACTGTGTCTGAGGCAGCAACCGATCCGTCGCCATTTCTCGCGCGGACAACATCACCTGCCGGTACACCCCGTCAATGGTGTACCGATCCACATCCACACTCGGAAACACATAATAGGGCCGAATCTCTTGCAACTGCTGATAGGTCTGCACCATCGGCCGCTCGTCCCAGATCCGCACATTCCGAATCGTCACAGGGTTGGCTTCAATATCTGTCCGCGTCAAATTTTCCGACGCCTCAAACGGCTGCTCTTCAATCCGATCCAGCCCATAGGCCCGGCGGGTGGCTTCAATATTGTTTTTGAGATAGGGCGCTTCCACCTCCAGTTCCGTCGGATCCACATAAATTCGCTGTACGAGCGCCGCCGGCACCGACCCCACCACCACCGCACCACCCACCAGCAACCCGGCGCCGATCAACGGCAGTCGGGTCGTGCGATCCTGGATATTCTTCAACAACAACCCCGCTGTCCCCAAAAACACGACCACCAACGTCCAGTAGGTCCAGATCTGCACATTCACATCCACATACCCGGCCCCAAACACCCGCCCGCCGGCATGGTAGAGCAACTCATAGATCTTCAACCGATAATTCCAGGCCATCACCAGCATAAACACCCCGCCCAGGCCCGACAGATGCGCCAGGGGTTGGGGCATAATCTGAATCCGCTCTTGAATCCGAATCCCCCCGGCAATCAGATAAATAAAGCCCACAGCCAGCGCCGAAACAACCACTACACCCATCAAAAAATTCACCGTAAACTGATATATCGGCAGCGAAAACACATAAAACCCGACATCCCGGTTAAAAATCGGATCGGCAACCCCAAACGATTGTGCATGGACATACCGCAACAGCACCGGCCATTGCGCCGACCCGATATTCCCCAAAATCATCACCAACACGGCACCCACCAGGAAATATCCTACCTTGGTCCGCAACAAACCCACTCCCGGAATTCCCCCCTCAAACGGCGATTCGCCCGTTTCCAGGGCAGATCGTGTAAACTTTCCGGCCACCCACAGATTCACCCCCACCACAACCGCCGCCAGCAATCCAAAAATCACACCGGTCATAAACCGCGCTTTCAGGGTCCGCCAGAACACAGATTGATAATCCATACTTACGAACCAGAGCCAATCCGTATAATACGACATCGACCATCCAATCCCGACCACCACGACAAACACCGTTGGAATCCAAAATTTACGTGTCATAATCTCCTCTATGAAATAGGAAAACAGAACCTGCACACGATTGGCACAACAAATAGCAAGAAAACAAAAAAATACCAACTTGTCATTATAAATAAAGTGGCCCGTCTTTACAATGTCCTGCTAAAAAAAATCGAACTCTTTTGACCGACGGGTGTATGAGATAGGTAGAACGCCCCAGGAACCCAGCACCGGACCCCCTCAAGCTAAGCTACGTTTCTATGCCCATATTCCGAAAGAATGCCCAGAAACTGACCGATGAAGCCCTGATGGACCGCATCCAGAAAGGCGATACAGACGCCTTCAACGAACTCTACAACCGATATAGCAAACGCCTGCTCTACTATTTTTATCGTATGCTGGGCGGCAACAACGAAAAAGCACAGGATTTTTTACAGGACCTCTTTTTCAAAATCGTGGACAACCCCGACCTTTTCCACACCAAAAACTGCTTCTCCAGCTGGGTCTTTACCGTGGCCCACAACATGTGCAAAAACGAATATCGGCGCCAGAATGTCCGAAAAATCGTGGCCTACGAACCCGACATAGACCTCCTGCCGGCCAGACTGGAAGGGGAAGAACACCCCATCGAAGAACAAGTCGACCACCGGGCCTTCCAGGAAGCCCTGTTGGATGAACTCGACAAAATGAACCCGGACCACCGAACCACTTTCATTCTCCGTCACCAGGAAAATCGGTCCATCAAAGAAATCAGTGCCATCTTAAATTGCTCGGAAGGCACGGTTAAATCCAGATTGTTTTATACCACCCAAAAACTGGCCAAAAAATTACAACCCCTCAACCCCTATGCCAACGAGAGGTGCAGATGAAGAAAATTGCTAAAGCGTATCATCCAAACCAGCAGGCGTCTTCTAACCAGGCTGAAACGCCAGCATCATACAGGTGCAGTCCCGAGATTCAGAAAACCATGGTGGAAATTGCCAATGCCATGGCCGTTCCTTCAAACGGCCCCTTGACACCCGATCCGAGGATCCGAGAAAACGCCCTTCGGCGACTGCGTCGCCCGCAGCACCGCCCGGGCATTCTCCATCTCCTCAAGCGCCCCCTCTTTGATTTCCGTATCCCTGTCTATCAGGCCATGGTCGGTATGGCCCTCCTCTTTGCCGTCTTCTTTGTCACCGACCGGGCCTTCCTGTCCGGCCCCACACAAACGCTCCAGGTGTCTGGATCCTCACCCGATGTCGGCAAGCTTGCCGACAGTGTCACAGCCGCCGCCCCGGACGACATTCAGAAGGTCGTTAAAGACACCCTGCTGCATCACATCGGCCTCATCGACACCTTTCTGACAGGAACCGTCCGGGATACCCTCTAATCCATCGGACCTGAAATGGACCCCCTTCTGGCGCGGATCAACCGTCCGCGCCCTCTTTTTGCCCAAACGGACCTATTTTTATGACCTTTCGCAAACAACACCTCGTTATTGCCACATCTATTTTTGTCTTCACCCTGCTCGTCTACCTCAAAAAAAATCGCCGCCTGCTCAAACAAAAAAGCCCCGGCGCTTAATCGGGGCCGTTTTGTCTCCCATAGAATCACGGCATCACTTCTGCTGGATCTTTCGGCGACCGCAAATCCGGAGGATTCACCCGGCTCCCGCTCGGGGCCGGGATGGGCCCGGTCGCAAGAATCGGATCATGGGTCGCCTCCATCCACGCATCCAGCTTGTCGCTCAAATCCGCTTTTACGCCCGCCAGTTCAGGACGGTGGATCACATTGTTCGCTTCGTCCGGATCAAACATCAGATCGAACAACATCTCCTGTTCCCGGAGCTGCGACTCCCAGTCCTGATCCAGCAAAAACTGCTTGCTGGGTGTATCATCTACATTGGGCAACACCAGCTTTCCCCGACCGTCATACCGGCGGATATATTTGTATCGCTCCGTTCGCACACACCGCATCGGCTCATAAGCCGCGTGATAACTCACCTCTGCAAACACCGCATCGTGAACAGGTTCATCCCCTCCATTTACCAGCGGCCTCAAGGACGCACCCTCCACCCAATCGGGGCGGTCCATCCCACACACATCATAGGCAGTCGGAACCAGATCCATCAAACTCACCAGATGATTTACAACCTGCCCCCCCGAAAACCCTCCCGGCCCTCGAATCACCAGATAAACCCCGATCCCGTGGTCCGTCAAATTGCACATATTCCTCGGAAATTGCAATCCGTGGTCTGCAAAACAACACACCAGAGTATTCTCCGCTAACCCCGCCTCTTCCAACGCCTTCAACACCGCCCCATAACCGTCGTCCATCACCCGTGCCGACGCCTTAAAATCCGCCACATCCGCCCGCATTTCCGGCGTATCGGGCAAGGGGCGAGGCGGATAACAGAACCGGGCATCCTCGGCCGGATGGTGCTCCGGATCGGCCTTGTGAAGCGGCCGGTGCGTCTCGTTCAATCCCAGGTTCAAGAAAAATGGTTCCTGAGGTCCCCGTTTCAAAAAGGCTACCGCCGCCTCTGCCGGATCGATCCGCTTGTCCTGATCTGGATAGTTCGTATCCAGCCCCGACAGAATCTCGTCATACCCCACCGTTTCCAGAACCCGCGCTGTATGCTCCACGCCAGACGTGGCTGTATAATATCCCTGTTTCTTCAACGTACGCACCGCATGAAGCCCGTAGTCTCGCATCGAAAACCCCCGGTGCGCAAGCCCCAACATCCCACACGAGTGCGGTGCCATCCCACTCAAAAAACTCGCCCGGCTGGGCGAGCAAGTCGGTGCCGTTGCAAAGGCCTTCCGGAACAACACCCCCTCTTCGGCCAGCCGCTGTAAATTTGGCGTGGGCACCGCATGACCGTAGGGCTGCACCAATGTCCCGGTATTGTGTGAGTGCATAAAGAGGATATTGTAGTGTTTTTCATTTGCCATCCAAATTTCCCTCCGACTGTTCTGTCGTACGAAACACGAGTTTTAATTTTGCAACAAGCTCGGGTAAATCTTCTTGAACTGTCTGCCAAAGAATATCGTAATCGACAAAATCATAACCGTGAATCAGTCTGTTTCTCATACTCACAATTTGAGGCCAAGGGATCTGCTCGTGCCGGTCCTGTGTCTCTTTCGTGACACGGGATGCTGCCTCTCCGATCAATTCAATGAGACGCACCATCCCTAGTTGAAGCAAACGATCCTGGTCAAGATTCGAACGTGTTTTCCCTTGCATCAGGTCGATGGCTTCAACTGCATAGTCAAGCATATGCTGCAATCTCACCATATCGTCAGGGGCTAACATATTGTACCTCAGCCTCTAAAATGACTCTGTCGCGGAAATAGGGGCTAAGACATTTTGCCGTATTCATATCTACCCGACGACCGCCCAAAAGATCGGAAAGTTCGAGTTCCATGCCCGCCAGGCGAATCAGACCTGGAACATGGCCATCTCTAAATTCGACCAGCACGTCAATATCGCTGTCGGGACGAAAATCGTCTCTCAAAACCGAACCAAAGAAGGATAGTTTCTGAATATGATTTCGACTGCAAAATTCAGCGATTGTCTCCGTTTCTACTTCGAAAGATAATTTCCTATCCATTGGTTTATCCTGAAGTTATCTGGAGCGAGATATGATGGACTACGCTACTTTATAAACTTAATGCAAAAGCAATTGTAATTCAAGGACCTGGAAGATTTTACAGGCAAGTTTAATGAAGTACATTTAGATTTTGATTCGTCTGATCAACATGAATCAGTTTAACACAATCATGACCCAGATGAAACCAAAAAGATACATCCAGAGCCCTTCTTGTTTCAATTTGCCTGCTGCCCCTAAATTTTGCACCATATACACAAATTCGTCCAGTTCTGTAACGATCATAGTCCGGAGGCGCGATGGTTTTCATTGGGGTTCATCTGGCGATGC
>JAPUJS010000447.1 GCA_027296045.1 bacterium
GATTTCCCATCGCTGACCTCCAAAAACAAATCGTAGATTCCAACGTCCGCCGGGGCCCTCCAGGTCACGGTTGCCGAATCCTGAAACAGGGCGACAATCGTGTCCTTATTGTTGGGGAATGTTCCGCCCGACGCAATCCAGCGATAATCCAGTTCGTCATTATCCCCATCATCCGTCATAATCGTAATTTTCACTTCCTGACCGCGCCCAACTGACAACTCCCGATCGGTCCGCACTTCGAGAATTTCGGGCGCTTGCTGACGATCCAGCAGGGAACATCCGCCCAGGAAAATGAAAAAAATCAAAAACCAGTGCACAAATCGCTCACAGTAAAATACCACCCTAGCCGGAAGATTCCACCAATACATTCAATCTGCACGCTGCTATTTCGTCTGTCAATCTCCGTCTCACAAAAATACCTTGACATCTTTAGCGAATCCCATTTATTTCTGTTAACTTCTTAAAAGACTTGAAGTTCCAGTTAATTGATACACCCCTATCCCCGATCAGACCTCCATGAAGCATAAAATCCTCATTGTTGACGACGACCAGGCCATCCGCACCATGCTCAGCAAGGTGCTCGTCCAGGAGGGCTACGATGTTGCCATGGCCTTCAACGGAGAAGATGGCGTCAAAATGGCCGAGGATAAAAATCCGGACCTCATCTTCCTCGACATCGGCCTCCCGGGCATCAACGGCATCGAAGCCCTGGGCAAAATCAAAAAAAACAATCCCGACCAGGCCGCCATCATGATCACCGCCGAGGGCAGCATCGAATCGGCCGTGGCAGCCATGAAAGCCGGTGCCCGGAACTATATCACCAAGCCCTTCCACATCGACGAGATCCGCCTGTTAGCTACCGAAACCCTCGAAACGGTTCGCTTGCGCCGAGAAGTCCACATCCTGCGCAGTACCCAACGGGACACTTTTTCCCTCGACGATGTGATCGCCCAGAGCGAATCCTTTAAAAAAATCATCCACCTGGCCCAGCGCATTGCCCAAAGCGAAACCACTACCGTACTTATCGAAGGAGAAACCGGTACTGGCAAAGAGGTCCTGGCCAAATTGATCCACTACACCGGGTCCCGCTCGGAAGGTCCCTTTGTGCCCATCAACTGTGGCGCCATTCCCAAAGACCTGGTAGAAAGCGAACTCTTCGGGAGCGAAAAAGGGGCCTACACCGGTTCCACCCAAACGCGGGCCGGCAAATTTGAGGCTGCCAACGGCGGCACTCTCTTTCTCGATGAAGTAGGCGAACTCAGCCCGGACAACCAAATCAAACTGCTGCGCGTTCTGGAAGAAAAATCCTTCTACAAACTGGGCAGCAATAAAAACATCCAGGTCGATGTCCGCATTGTGGCCGCCACCAACCGCGACCTCCAGGTCGCCATTGCAGAAGGCGATTTTCGCGAAGACCTCTACTACCGCCTCAACGTCGCCGGCATCTACATTCCCCCACTTCGGGAACGACAGGAAGACATCATTCCTCTAGCCGAACAATTCATCCACGAATACAGCGCCTCATCCGGCAAACCGACCCCCCAGTTTTCACCCGAAGCCGAAGAACGACTGCTCACCTACGAGTGGAAGGGCAACGTGCGGGAAATTCGGAACACCATGGAACGCCTGGTCCTGCTTGAAGACGGCGAGATCGTCACCCCCGAAAACCTGGATTTCCTCCGCATCCCCACCTGGCGTCCTGCCCCAAAACCAAGTGCTCCTGGCCCAACCAACGAGTTGTCTGTAGACGGCACAGCGACAGAAAGCCCCTTCAAACTGCCGCCCGAAGGTGTCGTACTGGACGACGTGAACAAAAACCTCATCCAGCAGGCCCTTTCCATCACCGGCGGCAACCAGGTCCGAGCCGCCAAGCTTCTGGGCCTCACCCGGGGTACTCTGAGATACCGACTGGATAAATACGGTATTCAAGCCTGATTCAATCGATCGGTTCAAAGCCGTCGAGAGACGGCTTTTTTTACGGTTCTTCTGCCAACAACCGCCTCACATCCGGGATCAACTCCGCTTCCAGTTCCGGTTCGGTTCCCACATAATATGCCCGGATCTGGCCTTTCCGATCCACCAGCGCCAATTTGAGCGTGTGCACAATCTGATCCTCCCCCTCAATATCCATCACATCGGCACCATCTTCCACGGTCACTTTAAATCCCTCGAGAATCAAACGGTATACATCTTTTTTTTTGCCCGTCAAAAACAGCCACCGATCTGGGTCGGCCTCATAGCGCCTGGCATAATCGGACAACACAGCCGGCGTATCCCGCTCCGGATCGACCGAAAAGGAAACCAGCCGCACATCTTCAAACTCCGCCAGGGGCCGCTGCAGCGCACTCATCTGAGCCGAGATCAACGGACAGGGCCCTGCACAGTGTGTAAAGACAAATCCGGCCAGCCAGACCTTTCCTTTCAAATCCGCCAGACCAAGGGCTTCGCCACTCCGTTCGACCAGTGAAAAATCCGGTAATTTGCCCAACACCTCCATCCGATCCGCTTTTTGCGCCCGAATGGCCTGGATCTCCCTGCGCAAAAAGACCCCCCCCATCACCACCATCAATGTCACCGCAAGAGCTCCAACAAAAAATACGCGTTTCATCTCTTTTGAAACCACCATCAACCTGCTCCTTTCGGCCGTTTGCGGACTCCACGGACAGAGCCTACCAGCGTCAAAAGCGCAAACAAAGCCGTAATGCCCAAACACACGTCCAAGCCGGGAAGCCCTTCGAAAGAACGCCCCAAATAAAGTACCTGCCGCAAACCCGCCATCCCATAGGTCAGCGGATTGATCACCATCACCCAGGACAACCAGCCCGGAAGACCGGTAATGGGGAAAAAAGCACCCGATAGCAACCACATCGGCATCAAAAACAAATTCATCACCGCGTGAAACCCGGCCGTAGACTCCATCCTCCAGGCAATGATAAAACCAAGCCCTGTCAACGCCAGCCCGATTAGAAACAAAAACCCCATCGTCGCCAGCAGCACAGACGGCGTCAATGGAATGCCCACCCAAAATGCCAGCACCAAAAAAACCAGCCCTTCAAACAGCGCCAGTGTCGTACCGCCCAGAACCTTGCCCAGCACCAGGCTGGTCTGAGAAATCGGGGCCACCAACACCGCTTGCATGAACCCTTCGCGCCGATCTTCCACCACCGAAATAGTCGAAAAAATGGCCGTAAACAGCAAAATCAACAGCAGCGTCCCCGGGTAAATATACTCCAGAAAACCAATATCTTGCAAACCCGCCGGTTGAAAAGATGCTTGTAAACCAGACCCCACCAGCACCCACAACACCAGAGGCTGCCCGATAGCCCCGAACAACCGGTGCTTGTCCCGTACAAACCGAATGATCTCTCGCTTCCAAAGCGAGTAAACCGGCAGATAAAAGGCCGTCTGATTACGCATCGGCTGCCACCTCAAATCGATGTCCCGTCCGCTGAATAAACACATCTTCCAAGGTCGGACTTGCCAGGGTCATCGACGTCACCCCATCCCGAAACCGGGCATACAACTGCCCCATCAAATCCTGCCCCGAGTCACACTCAATTCGAACCGTGCCATCTATCACTTGAGCCACAACGTGAAATGCCTCCTGGGCCTGTTTGGCCACCCCATCCGGATTCTGGGTTTCCAGCGTAATCACATCTTTTCCAACAGAACGTTTGAGCTCATCCGGGGTGCCCACTGCAATAAGCTTTCCCGCATCCAGGATTCCGATCCGATCACACCGATCGGCCTCTTCCATAAAATGCGTGGTCAACACCATTGTCACACCATCCTCTGTGCGAAGGCTTTCCAAATGGTCCCAGAAAATTCGCCTTGCCGCAGGGTCCAGCCCCGTCGAAGGCTCGTCGAAAATCAACAGCTCGGGGCGGTGCAGCAACCCCTTTCCCAGTTCCACCCGCCGTTGCAACCCACCCGAAAGCACTTCTGCCCGGTCTTCTCGACGGTCGAACAGATCCACCCGCTTCAACACATCTTCTATCCGTGCCTGGAGCAATGCACCCTTCAATCCATACAAGTATCCATGATGGCGCATATTCTCCAGCACCGTTAACTTGGGATCCAGGCTGGGCGATTGAAATACCACGCCAATGCGCGACCTGACAGAGGCCCCATCATCCACCGGATCCACACCCAAAACTCGCACCCTGCCTCTGGTGGGCGTCAAGAGCGTGCTTAAAATGCGAAACAAGGTGGTCTTTCCACCTCCGTTCGGCCCCAGCAAGCCAAAAATCTCTCCGGCCTTAATTTGCAAATTCACACCGTCCAGCGCAAGTCGCTCTCCGTATTGGTGCGATAGATTTTCAATGTCAATTGCCTGCGTCACAACACACCCTTTATCGTCACAAAGAAAGGTGATAGGTTCTCCTATCACCCCCTTCTTTCAAAACAACCCATGTCGTCGGATCGTGCACTTTTAAGACAGCCTGTCCAGCACCATGACCATCCACAATACCGGTAAATACACCAGCGTAGCTCGCAGCAAACGCCTCGCATCCTGCCTGGCCCTGGATTTTGCAAACACCAAACTGAACACCACAAGACTGGCACTTAAGCACAGGGCCACGCAGAAATACACCGCTCCGGTCAGTCCCAAAAACCACGGCATGATACTGAACGGCACCAGCACCAAACTGTAAAGCACCATCTGAAACGCCGTGCGACTGCCTCCCGGATCTTCCACGGAAAGCATTCGATAGCCCCCCCGCGCATAATCTTCTCGATAGATCCAGGCAATGGAGAAAAAGTGGGGAAACTGCCAGAGAAATAAAATCGCAAACAATACCCCCGCTCCAACACCTAGCTCACCGGTCGCTGCCGTCCACCCCCCCACCGGAGGCAACGCGCCCGAAATTGCCCCAACCACCGTGTTGTGAACCGACCGCGGCTTGAGTGGCGTGTAAAACAACAAATAGATCACAATCGTCAGTGCTGCCAGCACACTGGTCAACCAGTTGACCCAGAGTCCCAAATACCCGATTCCCACCGCCGAAAGTACCACCCCGATCAAATGTGCCTGCTCGGGATCGAGCCGTCCTGCCGGCAAGGGTCGATCGGCCGTGCGCCGCATCTGGGCATCCTGGTCCCGTTCAATCAGCTGATTTAGAGCCGCCGAACCGCTTGAAACCATGAACGTAGCCAGAAGCATGTGCAAAAGCCGTGTCAGATCCAGCGTGCCCCCAGAGCCCAGCACAAAACCGACCAGAGCACTCAACACCACAAAGATCCCGATCCGGAACTTAATCAATTCCAGAAAGTCGGCCACCGGGCTTTCCTCCCGATCCAAAACTCGCCGCTGAACCTCAATCGGATATTTCATAGCGCCGGTTCTCCAGACACACGGGGAACGACCTGTTTTGCAGGCTCTTCAGACACCCCGGCCAAACGCCAACTTCGAAGCGTCAAAATCACGCCCGTCGCCAAAATAGAAGCCCCCACCACCACATGGGTGGTCGTAATTCCCACATTCTTTTCTGTCCACACCACATAGGCACCCAGGGTCACCTGCACCATCACCAGCCCCAACATCAACACCGCCGGCACCACCAATTCCCTTCGATTTCGGAACCGGCGCACCACCCATACAGCCGTCCACACAATCATACCCAACACCAGCCCAGCCCAGGCGCGATGTGCAAAATGGATCATCACGCGCTTTTGAAATTCTGCCAGCGAAATCGGATACGGCGCATTGGGATTCACCGTCAGCTCGGACAAGGATGGAAAAAGTGCGCCAAAGGAAAGCGGAAAATCAGGGATCGCCAGCCCTGACTCGGTATGTCGCATCAGTGCGCCCAGAATCAATTGCACATAGATCACACAGGTGGTACCAACCGCCAGTTTCCGCAACCCCGCCCCCCCTTCGACCGGTGTGACAGAACCCGATCGCCAGGAAGCCGACGTAAAAACCGCAAGCCCCACGGTCAAACAAAAAAACGTCTGCGCCAGACAGGCATGGGTCACCGAAATCGCCGTAGGCAACAAGAAAATAACCGTCAAGCCGCCCAGCAGGCCCTGCACAATCACGGCCAACAACGCAATAAAGCCCAGATTTCGTACCCAGCGCCGTGCCTCCTGGTGCCAGAGCCAGAAGGCCATCACAGTGGTCAAAAATCCCACAAAAGTTGCCACCATCCGGTGGCCATGCTCATAGAAAATGCCGCCCACCATCGGCGGAAACACCATGCCATAGGAAAGCGGCCAATCGGGAACCGCCAGCCCCGACCCGGTGCTGGTCACCATTCCCCCTGCCAGAATGAGAAACAATGTCGCGCACGCCGTGAACACCGCATACCGATGCAGCCAGCGGTCTTTTGCGGTCATCTGCGCGTCCATCGCCAACCT
>JAPUJS010000448.1 GCA_027296045.1 bacterium
AGTCTATTTTCTCAAAAAAATCTTCTACTCCATACATCTTCAGGATAAAAAGCACCCCAACAATCACGGCCAGAACGGCCAGTAGGTTAAACCAGCCCAGCTCAAATTCTTTCACAAAATGATAATCGGGCACTTCAAAAACCGGGCGGTCACCCCGATAGGCTTGCGCCACCACTGCCGAAAGCACGGAAGACACCACCACCGGTGTAAAAACTGCAATCGTAAAATCGCCCAGGATGACTTCCAGGGCAAATAAAACCCCTGCAATCGGCGCGTTAAAAATGGCCGAAATCCCTGCCGCCGATCCGCAAGCAATCAACAGCTTTAAATTGTTCTCGGAAAACTTGAAGATCTGCCCCAACCCGGAGCCCCAGGCTGCACCGATCTGGATAATCGGACCTTCGCTCCCGGCCGACCCGCCCGATCCCAGTGTCAGGGCCGAAGCCAGCGCCTTCACCACGCCCACTCGGCCCCGAATCACCCCCTGGCGGGTCACAATGGCATTCATTACTTCCGAAACGCCGGCCTCTTTGGCTTCTTGCGCAAAGAAAAAGACCAGCAACCCTGCGGCTAACCCCCCGATAGCGGGAATCAGCGGCAATGCGTAAGACGGCAATATCTGTCCCAACTCCGACAACCAGAACGTCGTCAAATCTAGCAAGCGCTGAAACAGAATCGAGCCGAACCCACCTCCAATGCCGACCACTATGGCCATGGCCACCAGAAAATGGTTTTCGGTAAGATTGAACCGAACAAAAAACCGGAGCGCGCGGCCCTTCAAACGCCGGGTCACACGCTGGGCAGATTGCGGTACAAAGTCGGAAGACTTCGCCACACGTCACCCCCTGCATTCAGGCCAAAAAATGGTTCCAACACTGCCAGAAGCTGAAAAGTATACCCGTTGCCTGAAAAAGAGTCAAGCACTATTCATGTAAACCCAAAAAAACCGAAACAGCCGCCATACAGAAGCGTTCAAAACTCAAATCGGGTCCAATGATGCAGCAGAAAATAGGTGCTAAAATGCGACCCTCTTTCACCTTGTTTTAAACAAACGACCCTTGCCTGCCATCCAACTTTCTCAGAGGAACCCCATGCGTGGTCTTCGCAAAATCTGGCTTCTGATCTTGCTCGTTTTAGGTCTCTTCTCCTCCTCCCTTCAGGCACAGGAGGGCGAGAAAGAAGCTGCCCTTCGCAAGCTTGTCAAAAACCTGGAGACCAGGCTGTCGAAAGCCCCCGACCAGGCCGCCCAGTTTACCCGAATTGGCATTTTATACCTTCGGCTAAAAAACGCCAAAAAGGCCTCTCAGGCATTCGAAAAAGCCCTGAAGATCAACCCCAACCTCGTCCTTGCCCATATCGGTTTGGGCCGGGTTCGGCTGGATCTAAAAAACGATGCCCGGAAAGCCCTGTCCCATTTTGAAGCCGCCGCCAGGGCCGATTCAACCGCCGAGCAGGCCTACAAACTACAAATCCAGGCCTATCTCAAACTCGACAACACCGGCGGCCGTTCCCAGCGCCTGGCTCAAAAAGTTCGCGACCTCGATCCCGATTTTGCCCCCGCCTATCTGCTGACCGCCCGCTACTATCAAAAATCCAACAGCTCTTCTCAGGCCACCATCTTCTATTATAAGGAATACCTCAAACGCAATCGGCAAGACCAGGACGCCGCTTTTAAATTTGCCCTCACCTTGCTTGCCGACACACAATTTCGAGAACTCGAAGAAATCGTCTCCCGCATGACCGACCCCCGGGCCTTGCCGCTTCTTGCCCAGGCCCAAATGAATCACCTCAACTACGAGGGGGCAGTTTCCACCTTTCAAAGATATTTCGCCACGCTTTCAAAAGAAGAACGCCCGTTTTACGACGACATCACCCTGGTCGGTAGCCGCCCCGAAGTTCGGGCCTATGGTCTCATCACCCGGGAGGAACAACGGAAGAATTTTTTGAATCGCTTCTGGCTTCAAAAAGACCCCTTTAAAACCTCTGGGGGCGCAATGCGTCGGTGTGAACACTATCGCCGGGTCTGGTTTGCCCGCACCCACTTTGGCAAAAAGTGGCCCTGGGACAAACGTGGCGATGTCTATATTCGCTGGGGCGAACCCCAGTTCAAATCCTCCTCCAAACGGCTGAACGTGCAGCCCCCCCAGAAAGTTCAGCAAATCCAGGAATCTATGGCCTATCAGTTGTACCGAGAAGCGGGCATTGACAAAACCTTCGCAGGTCCCGTCTTTCCCATCCGGTCGGCCAGAGACCCCAACGCCGCGCGTGTCGACAACGAAAGCATTGGCCTGGAGTCTTATAAACCCGTCACTGCCACCGGCAGCAACTGGTCCTCGGTGCCCTGGGAGGTCTGGTATTATACGGAACTGGGAAACGGCATTGAAATCGCCTTTACCGACGAATTTCTCTCCGGCAACTACCAATACGCCCCCATTCCTTCTTTGAGCGAAGCCGACATGCAAAGATTTCAGGCCCAGGGCGACTCCTACATGCGAATGATCCAGCTCTTAAACGAATACGCCCCCGAGACCAAAGTACAAAACCTGTCGGTCTCCAAACCCGACTATTTCCATATCCAGGCCTTCGAACCGCTCGACTTCTACTTTGAATGGATGGTCTTCCGCGGCGAAAATGGCAAGGTCGACCTTCAAATCAACTTCGGACTTCCCATCGACAACGTGGCCCAGCCCGCCGATGTGGACACCACAATAGTGGTGGAACTACGAACTTCTCTGACATTTCCCCGTGCCATCAAAGCAGTCATGACCAAAGACCTGATCCGCATTCCCATCGGAGACCGCAGTCGGAGCCTCATTGCCCTCAACCGGGCCGACTACAGTGTTGATCCGGGAGAATACCAGCTTTCCGTTCAGGCCCTGCGCCTGAACACCAACCATACCGGCGTGTATCAAAAACCCCAGCTTATCCTGCCCGATTTTAACACCCGCCGATTGATGATGAGCGACATCCAGATCGCCCGAGAGATCACCGAAGCCGAAGGCGTCCCAGATTCCACCTTCGTCAGAGGCAACTGGTACATCCGCCCCGCCCCATCCGCCGTCTTTGCACCCGGCAGCCCGCTTTTTGTCTATTTCGAAATTTACAACCTTGTCCGCGATGAATTCGGAGCCACACGCTACAAAGTTGCCTACGAATTTCAACGTCAGGAAATCGATGGTTTCTCGCTGGTATCTTTGATCGGCAAACTGGGCAAAAAAAAGGCCGAGACCGTGGGCGGCAGCTTTGAACAAACAGGCACCGATCCCACCGTGTCGGACTATCTCTCCTTCGAACTTCCCCGCATGCAATCGGGCCGCTACACTTTGAAACTGACGGTCCAGGACCTCAACAGCGATCAAACCGACTTTAAAATCGGTATCTTCAAAGTGCCGGGCAGGTGAAAGCCCTCACCCCGTCTTCGGGCGCCTAGACGGCAACCCTCACACATCCCTCTCCCGCAAGCGGGAGAGGGACCGTCGAGCGAAGCGAGCCAGGGAGAGGGCCTGGGCTTCGATACCCTGAACGATCACGCCCAAAATAGACAGAATGATTTACCGATGTTGATCAGTAAAATTTTTTAAGGTAGCTTCATCACCATCGTCTTGGCCACCCGATCGTGCACCCCCCGGCCGTCCGGATGGTTTCTGGCAATCGCCAAAAGCACCAGCCAAAAAACACAACCGGAAAGAAATACCACCGTTCCTTCCACTGCCCCTTCCGGCAAAGGTTGGGAAGGGGCTCCTTCGTGCGGAAGTTGCATATCCATCGGCACCGGCGAAAACAAAGCCTGAAGGATCAGCACCCCCATCAAGGGCGTCCATTTCGCCACCGACCGAATCAGCGCCTGGGTTTGATTCACGCCCCCCCCGTCTTCTGCAATGACCCGTAAGCTGGTCATGATCTTGCCCGGCGTCTGGCCCCGCGCACTCAAAAACAGGGTGGAATAGCACAACAAAATCACATAATCCAACCCCAGCAACAGCACCAAAGAATTGGTGGCTTCCCGCAACCCGAGCAACAAGGCCTGATTGGCCATCATCATGATCAACAGATCCACCACCATTGCAATGATCCGTCGCCCCAGGCCGGGAATTTCATTTGGCATCAACATAGATCACACAACCTGAAAGGGCTTGGCCGTCCCCGTTGTAGGGAGGCCGTTCGGGTTCGGCAAGCCCTCTGCGCTTCAACTTCACCCCTTCACTTCCCGCACCACATTCAACGATTTCATCCGTTCCTGTGTATACGCCAGCACATCCGCTACATTTTCCTGGTCTTCCAGCCATGCCTTATAATCTCTTACACTTTTCTCCGGCGTATGCTTCGGCACCCACCCCAGTTTTTTCAATTTCGAAATATCCGACACAATATGCCGTGTATCGCCAAACCGAAAGGACCCCGGCATATCTGGCTCCAGGTCCTTTCCGTAGACCTTCGCCACAATCTGCACAAAATCCAGCACCGTATACGCCTTCCCACCCCCCAAGTTGAAGGCCTGATAGTTGGCCGCATCCTGCTCCAACACGGTCAGATTGGCCGCCACCACATCTTCGATATTGACATAATCCCGCAAGGACATCCCGTCTTCATAAACCACCGGGCGATGGTCGAAATGCATCGCCAGACAAAAAATCCGGCATGCCCCCGAATAGGCATTGTAAAGCGACTGACCGGGGCCCTGCACAATGGAATATCGCATGGCAACAGACGGAATTTCGTACCGCCGTCCCAGATTCAGCGCAATCATCTCCTGCGTGTATTTAGACATGGCATACTGGTTTTGCGGATTCACCTGTCCTTCATGGGTCACCAGGCTTTTGCCGGATTTCCCATCGGGCCCCTGAATCTCCCAGTCGCCTTTTTCAAGCACATCCAGAGATCGAATATCCGGAAAAAAAACCTCTCCCGAAGCACTCTGATACGCCCCTTCACCATAAACTGCCTGCGACGAGGCCACCACCACTTTCTGAATCGGCAATTCCTGTTCCACCATAATCTCATACAACAGGGCCGTTCCGACCGCATTTACCTGAAAAAACGTACTGAAATCGGGCAAATAATCCTGATAGGCCGCCAGATGAATCACGGCATCGATGCCGGACAGTGCCGCCGTCATCGCCGCCTTGTCCGTCACATCTCCCACCACCATTTCCGCCCCTTCCGGATGATTAAACGGCTTTCCATCTTTGTGCACAGGCGGCCGCAAGCAATCAAAAATCCGGACCTGATGACCCTTTTTCATCAACGCATTTGCCGTATGGGACCCAATAAACCCGGCCCCACCGGTTATCAAGATATGCATCAATAAAATCTCCTTGGCCCCGCACTCTGCCCCTTCGGAATACAGGAGCCACTCCACCCATCCGCCCAGGAAAAGCAAAATAGGAGAGGCAGTGGGCAGGGCTCCTGTATTCTGTATTCTGTCTCCTGTCTCCTGTCTCCCGGTGGGGGGCAGGGTGCGGGGTTTATCTATTTCGGCCATCCTTCTCGGCGCACATTAAAAATCACCTTGCTGCCGTCCTGCTCCATCGAAAACGGCATCTCCCGGTAGTCTGAAAGCGCCTGTTGAACCGCCTCATGCCGGTCGGGAGGACAGTAAACCAGCAAAAACCCCCCTCCACCGGCCCCCGAAATTTTCCCGCCCAACGCACCGGCATATCGTGCCTTATCATACATCTCGTCCAATTCGCGATCGCTAATCCGAGTGGCCAGAGATTTTTTCATCTGCCAGCCCTTGTCCAGCATTGCACCCACCTCATCCAGCTTGCCCGTCTCCAGAATTTGAGGGGCATGGGACGCCTGATCTCGCATCTGTTTTAACACAGCACTTTTATCCTGGATTCCAGCCTTCTGCTCCTCCAAAATCTCCTCCGACTTTCGGGTCCGTTCGGTATAAAACAGCATCAAACTGTTGCTCAACTGCCGCCGCCTTTGATCTGACAGCACGATTCGTTCTACATCAACCGTTCCATCTGAACGAAAATCGATCCGTCTCAAATTTCCGAACGCCGCAATATACTGATCCTGTTTGCCAATGGGTTTGCCCAGAATATCGATTTCAATTTCACAGGCTTCTTGGGCCAGTTGCTCGGCAGGTCTCGAATCCCCCTGATAGGTATAAAGCGCATTGAGCATCCCAACGGTCAAACTGCTTGAAGAGCCCAACCCCGACCCTTCGGAAGGAATGTCTGCAAGCGTGGTAATTTCAATCCCGTTCAACACCCCCGTTTTCCGCATCGCCTCTCGAACCAGTTCGTGTTTCAAATCATCGATCTGATCCACAATCTCCTTTTGCGAATAATTCACATAAATCTTGTCGTCAAACCGCTCCTTTACAATCACAAAAATATATTTGTCAATCGCCGTGCTCACCACGCACCCGCCCTCCTGCTCGTAAAAACCCGCGAAATCCGTTCCGCCTCCGGCCAGGCTGATGCGAAGAGGTGTTTGTGTAATAATCAATTTGGTGTCACCTTTCTAAAAATCGCCTTCTTTGTGCTCTGTTAGCCAAATTTTGGACACATAGATATACACACATCTATATAAAAAAATCAAGATAAATTATAAACTTAATAAAAATAATATTTTATATAAATAATATCTTCCAAAATGTACCCTGACTTCCTTTTCCAGCTTTACATGATTCCCCAAAAAGGCGATAATATAAAACCAGTTGCACTGAGCCTTGAAAAGGAGCTTGAAATGGACCACATTCCCGAAGCTCAAAACATCAAACGCGCCATCCTCGTAGGCGTCTCCCAGCCGGGTATCTCTATGCAGGACGCCCGGGAGTCGCTTGAAGAACTGGCCAACCTGGCTGAAACGGCCGGATTTGAAGAAGTCGAGCGTGTGATACAAAACCGCTCGCGTCTCGACCCGGCCTATTATATTGGCTCGGGCAAAGCCGAGGAACTCAAAGCAACCGTTGCAGACAACGATGTCGACGCCATTGTCTTTGACAACGACCTGTCTCCCACACAGATGCGCAACCTCGAGCTTCTCACCGACGCCCGCATTTTAGACCGTAGCTTGCTCATTCTGGACATCTTTGCCCTGCACGCCCAAACCCGTACTGCCCAGCTCCAGGTCCAGATGGCCCACATCCGCTACATCCGTCCTCGGCTTCACACATTCAATCCCCACAAAGCACGCCAGGCAGGCGGACGGGCAGGTGAAACCTGGGTTGAAACCAGCCGTCGCAACATCGATTATCGCGAACAGACCGTCTACGCTGGCCTCAAGCGCGTTCAGCGTCAGATGGCCATCAGCCGCAAACACCGCAAGGCAAACGCCTTTCAGGTCACCCTGGTCGGGTATACCAACGCCGGCAAATCGACCTTGATGAGAGCGCTTTCCGGAGAAGAGGTTCTGATCCAGGACCAGCTTTTTGCAACCCTGACCCCCACGTCTCGCGCCGTTTACCTGGACCGCCAAAAAAGAAGAATCGTGCTCACCGATTCTGTAGGCTTTATCAAGCGCCTGCCCCATCACCTCTTCGAATCGTTTCGGGCAACCCTTGCAGAAGCCGTCAATGCCGACCTGCTTCTCCACGTTGTAGATGCCAGCCATCCGACATTTCTATCACAAATCGACGCCGTCCATGAAGTTTTAGGGAAACTCGAAATTAGGGACAAACCCATCCTGCTTGTTTATAACAAAATGGACAGGGTCGATCCGAAACGCACTCAAGAAATCCAGAAGACCTGTGAGAACGA
>JAPUJS010000449.1 GCA_027296045.1 bacterium
TCATCAGGATCCCCCTCCGGGCAAAGCCACAACTCGCTTTGGCCCAAACCGCACGCTGGGCACCCGCACGCTGTGATTGTGCCGGGACAACACATCCATGCCCATCGGCCTGGGCGCGCCTTCTACGGGCCAGAGCAACACCCCACACCGTTCCGCCCACGTGTTATAAAGCTTGATCATATCATTTGCCCGCCCCTGTTCTCCCGGCATCCAATCATTCAACTCCGTCCGATCCTCCGTCATATTGTAAAGCTCCCACACCGCCCGCGACGATGCATCCGAAGGATCGGCGACCTCACTCACCAGTTTCCACTCCCCCACCCGCACCGCCCGATTCCCTTCGTGCTCCCAGAAAATCGGCCCTTGCCGGGACCAATCGCCCTTCTCAAACACCTCCGCAAACGACTCCCCCGCCATGGGCAAAATATCTTGCCCGTTATAAGTTCCCGGATAAGTCACCCCCGTCACAGCCACCAACGTCGGCATCACATCAATAATATGCGAAGGTTCCCGGACCAACCCCGGTGTCTGAATCCCATCCGGCCACGAAACAATAAACGGTGTCGAAATCCCACCCTCGTGCGTATACCGCTTAAACAATCGAAACGGCGCATTGCTCGCATTGGCCCACGCCATATCCACACTGCAAAACGAATCGTCCGGCCCCGGCAAAATGGACGGCGCATTTCCCACCCGCACTTCTCGACCGTCCACCGTTGGATGATTGTATTTCGACGGATCGGGATCGTTCGAATCCTCCTGCAAAAACTCCGCACACCCTCCATTGTCCGATAAAAACATCACAATCGTATTGTCTTCAATCCCTCGCTCTTTCAACACCTCCAGCACCTGCCCGATCCCCCGATCCATCTGTTCAATCTGAGCCGCATACACGGCCATTTGCAAATCGCGCCATTCCTTTTCATCCACCGCTTCCCAATCCGGCACGGCCTGTTCCCGAGGTGCAATCGGCCATTTCACATCCAGCAACCCAGCCCCCTTTTGCTCCTCATGCCGCTGCGTCCGAAGCGCATCCCACCCCTTCCTATACGTCCCGCGATACCTTTCAATATCCTCCGGCCAGGCATGCAACGGCCAGTGGGGTGCTGTATAGGCCAGAAAAAGAAAAAACGGCTCGTCGCGGTGTGATGCATCCTCCACAAATTGAGCCGCCTTCTCGCTAATGGCATCCGTAAAATGATACTCCAGCGTGTCCACGCACATCCGGGTCGTTCCATCCATTAGCATATTCGGATTGTAATAATTCCCACCTCCGGATAAAATGCCATAAAACCGATCAAACCCCCGTCCCATTGGCGTCGGATAGCCCGGCATATCCGGATACCAATCCTCCGGCAAATTCGCCTGCTCTCCACCCACATGCCATTTCCCCGCCATCAAAGTCCGATAACCCGACCCCTTCAACACCTCTGCAATCGTCACACAGCTGTCGTTCAAATACCCTTGATAAGACGGCACCCCCATGTTCACCACCATGTGCCCAATCCCCGCCTGGTGCGGATGTAACCCCGTCAGCAATGCCGCCCGCGTCGGACAACACCGCGCCGAATTATACATCTGTGTAAATCGCAATCCCTTTCGAGCCAGCCCATCCAGATTCGGCGTCCGAATCTCCGACCCGTATGCCCCGATATCGCCCCACCCCAAATCGTCTGCCAGAATCAACACCACATTGGGCCTTGAATCTCGATCTTCTTTCATTCCTCCTCCCTCTGATCCCGTTCCTTCCATACAGCCCTTGTTAATACACAAAAAAGGCCACCCCGGCAGCCCAAAAAGCTGCCATCGGCAGCGTCACTACCCATGCCAGTAAAATCGTCCGAATCATTCGCCACCGACCCGTTCCAGTAACCGCCCCCAGCCCAAACAAACTCCCGCAAGACACATGCGTCGTCGACACCGGCACCCCGAACCGCGAAGCCACCATCACCAGAAACGCCGTCACCAGATTTGCCGTAAACCCCTGTCCATGGTTCATGTCCACAATCTGACCGCTCATCGTCGCCGCCACCTTTTTGGCACTCAGCAACCCCCCGATCGCCATTGCCAGTCCCACAAACACCATCGACAGCGGCAGCGAAAATCCCAGCCCCACACCCACAGCCATCAGGGCCACGATCTTGGGCGTGTCATTCAACCCCCGTGCAAAGCCCACCATACCTGCAGACAAAAAGTGAAATCCGTCCAGAATCCGCTGGGCGTCAAACCCCATGACATGGCCCCGATATTGTTCTTCGCACCAGTCCTGTTGTCCCACCGTCACTGCCATACCCGTTGCAGTCGACAGCATCGTTCCATCCGGCTGCACCTGCACCGACTCCACAGCCCCTTCCTCCAGGCATACACACATTTCTCGCTCCACACCCATGGCCAGCCGGGCCTTTCGAAAAGCCGGATAAAGCACAGCCGTGAGCGCAAAACTCAAAAACGGACTGATCGCGAGCGGCAAGAAAAAACTCTCCCCCAGCCTGCCTAGATGGATCCACCCATTTGCCACCAGACCCGCCCCGACCAGTGCGCCTGTCAGCGAATGCGTTGTAGAAATAGGCATCCCGATTACCGTCGCCAGCATCACCGTGATGGCCGCACCCAGTCCCACCGCCAACAAAAAAGAAGGATTTCCCACCAGGGCATCGGGCACCAGCCCCTTCCCGCTAAACGCCTGGATCAATTCGCCGGCCAGAAAGACCGAAGCCAAAGAACCACCCAGAGTCGTTACCGTCGCCCAGCCCAAAGCCCACCGATAGTCCACAGTTCGGCTGCCAAACAGCGTCGCCACACCTTTGAAATTATCATTGGCGCCATTGCTAAACGCCAGAAACAAAACCGTCAAAAACAAAGCGTACATCATTAAGAATCGCTCCCTAACCCGGCTGTGGGTCATGTGCCATTCTAATGAGATTTGACGTCAAAATCGGCAATGGTGGTAATAAGGCCCTCACCCCGTCTGAGGGCACCTGAACGGCAACCCTCAGACTTCCCTCTCCCACTTGTGGGAGAGGGATCGAGGGAGAGGACCTGGGCTGAGGCACCCTGAACGATCACGCCCGAAATAGACAGAATGGTTTACCGAATTTGATCCGCAAAATACATTAGCCAGCAATCATCAGTCCACCAATCTCAGGCATCCCGCCGTTTCTCGGATCTTTCTTCGGATCGTTGCTCACCCATCGTTTCCCTGCTTACTATCTTCCCGATTCCAGTCCCAGAGAAACAGCATCTAATTTCTTCCGTAACCCTTCGTCCAGCGTCCAACCCACCCCACCGACATTATTCTCCAGATGCGCAATCGTATCCCCACCCATAATGGCCACACTCACCTCCGGATGCGACAGCACCCAGGCCAGCGCGACCTGCGCGGGCGTCTTATCCAGTTCGGACGCCACCTCAAACAACGTCGCTATCGCCTTCCCCTCGGGCCCAGCCATCATCTCCTCGTATTGATCCGCCCGCGCCCTTGCCCACAACGAACCTTCCGGAGGCGGTTCCCCCGGCGTGTAAAACCCGCTTAAAAGACCCACCGCCAGCGGACTGTAAACCATCACGCCCAGGCCCTGATCCCGCACCATCGGAAACATCTCCCGTTCCAGCGCCCGGTTCAGCAAATTATACGGATTCTGCACGCATATATACGAAACCAGATTCAACGTATGTTGAACCCACAAAGCCTTGCACACCTGCCAGGCCTGGTAATTACAGCACCCGACATACCGTACCTTGCCCTGGTGTACCAGATCGTCCAGCGCCCGGGTCGTCTCCTCCAGCGGCGTTTCATCGTCAAAATTATGGACCAGGTACACATCAATATGATCCGTATCCAGCCGATTCAACGACCGCTCTACCTCTCGTATAATATGATACCGCGACAGCCCCCGGTCATTCGGCCCCTGTCCAATGGGACTGCACACCTTGGACGTAATCACCACATCGTCCCGCTTGCCCTTCAAAGCCTTGCCCAGCACCACTTCCGATCGCCCTGCAAACTTCCGGTCATCTCCCGGCCCATACACATTCGCACAATCGATCAGATTGATCCCCAGATCAATCGCCCGTTCGATCACCCTCTGCCCTTCCGCCTCATCCGCCTGCCCTCGAAACCCCAACCCCAGCGCCAGCCGACTCACCTTCACACCCGCAGAACCGAAATTCACATACTCCACGGTCTCCTCCTGTCGCAATCTGACCCATAAAAAATGGACCTCAAATTCAGAACAATAGATGTCATATATACAGACACCCGCCCGTTTGTCAAGGATTTATACCCCAAAAAAGAAAAGCGCTTCTTGCAATGAATACAAGAAGCGCACGCCAATCAAATAATGCCTTTCTATCCTGTTTCTTACGACGATTTGTCCTGCAAATCCGGGAACAGCGCCGATACATGGTTGTGCGCCACCTTCCACCCATTCCCCTGCTTCACCCACACCAGCGAAGTTCGCCAGGTCACCGACTGCATCGTCCCGTCCGGCAGCCGCACCCGACCGGCGCAATAGCCCGTCGTCACCGCCGAAGACCCATACACCTTCACCTCCAGATGCCGCCACTTCAGGTCGTATTTTGCCGCTTCAAACTCGGCGGCAACCTGGACCGGACTCTGCCCGTAGCGAGGCCCTCCATCGGGACCGAACACACTGCTTTCGGCAACAAAAAATCCTGAAAACATCTTGGCATCGCCGGCATTATAGGCCTCCAGCAGTGCCTCTGCGGCCTGGGTGACCGCAACAGAATCTGTCGAAATGGCCTCCTCGGCCACAGCGACTCCTGAAAGGGTCAGACTACCCACCAACACCAGCAGCATGACCGTCAACCGATTCATCAGATACAACCTCCGTTAAAAATAGCGGGCGATTTCAAATGGAACATAACCGTCTCTCCGAAAATGGTGCAACGGGTCGCCCGAAGCCCTGCCCTGGAACCCCCGTGCCTCCAAATTCACAGTCCAGCGGTCGCCCACCCGCCGACTGCCCGCTACGCCAGACGCCTGTGATACCGAAAAATCAGCGCCAGAGCACCATCCCTATTGACGCCTGGTCCCGGAAGAGGTTCCCGACCGGTGTTCGAAAACTTGCTCACACCCATTTTCTTTTGTAACTTGCTTCCCAACCACTTCATAACCCCGAATCACTCCCATGAAGTACAATTCAGACAGATGTTGACAGCGTCCCCACATTAAGCGTGCGAAGGAGTTCCCCATGAAACCCAACCTTCTCTTCATCTTCACCGACCAACAGCGTTCCGACACCCTGGCCTGCTACGGAAACACCCACGTTCAAGCCCCCAACCTCAACGCCCTCGCAGACCAATCCTTCGTCTTCGAACACCCCTACGTCACCGAACCCATCTGCACCCCCGCCCGGTCCACCATCATGACCGGCCTCTACCCCCACACCACCGGCTGCATCAGCAACAATATCCCTTTAAAACCCGAAACGCCCACCCTTGCCGAAATGGTTTCTTCAGACTACCGCACCGCTTACATGGGCAAGTGGCACCTGGGCAATGAAATCATTGCCCAGCACGGATTCGACGAATGGGTCGGAACCGAAGAACAATATCGCGCCTACTATTCCAAAGACGAATATCTCGAAGTCCTCAGCCCCTCCCATCACTTCTTAATCGAAAACGGCTTTACACCGGAAAAAGAATCCGAAGGCAAAACCGTTTTCAGCCGACCCCACGCGGCCAGCCTGCCCGAACCCTACACCAAAGCCACCTATACAGGTCAGCAAGCCGCCCGATTTATCCACGAGAACAAAGACCAGCCCTTCGTCCTCTACATCAACTTCCTGGAACCTCACAGTCCCTACTTCGGCCCCTTCAACGACATGTATCCCCCCGAGGAACTTCCCACAGGTCCCCAGTTCATGGAATATCCTGCACCGAATACATCTCAACATGCACGAGATAAGGCCGAACGATTCAACCCCAAAAACCTGGAATCCGGACAGGGCGAAATGTTTCAACAAATCAACACCGACGGCCACGACCTTTCCGCCGAAGCCGGCTGGAGAAGAATCCGCGCGCGATATATGGGTCTGGTCACCCTCGTCGACAAAGCCGTCGGCAACATCCTCACCGCCCTGGACGAAAGTGGACAGGCCGATAACACCATCGTGGTCTTCACCTCCGACCACGGCGACCAGATGGGCGATCATCATATGCTGGCCAAAAGCGTGTTCTACCAGGAATCGACCCAGGTCCCACTTTTCATGCGCGTTCCCGGGCTGGCCGGTCGACAAATCCCCGGTCGCATCAGCCAGATCGACCTGGTCCCCACCCTTCTGGACCTGCTCGGCGAACCCATCCCCGACGGCCTGCAAGGCCAAAGCCGGGTGGATGTGCTCAAAGGCGAAGCCACCCTCGATCAAAACGACGCCTTCTTCGAATGGACCGACCCCGACGATCCCTGGCGCTGCATCGCCTCTTCAGAAGGCTGGAAACTCAATCTCAGCCCCACCGACCAGTGCGAATTCTATGACCTGAATACCGATCCATACGAGCAAAAAAATCTCTACGACGATCCATCTCAGCAAGACCGTATCCAGGATCTGACAGACCGCATCCGACGCTGGCAAGAACAGACCAACGATCCCCTGCCAACGATTTAGCATGCGCACA
>JAPUJS010000045.1 GCA_027296045.1 bacterium
AATACGCGCGCCAACATTCAATACCGCACGGCAGCAAAAATCCTGAACATCCATTCCTGAACGGTTTGAGCGCCTTTTCCACGGCTTGCTGTGCATGAAAACCAAAAATCTCACTGGCAAAGGTTTGTGCATCCTGCATCCCTTCAAGCGCAGTGAGATCTTTTTGAGCCATAGCCAGCAGGGAGTGTGCATGGTCAAGGTCGCTCATACACGACTTTCCCCTCGCGAAGGCTGTGAGAAATAATATGGTTGGTGGCGTATTGCCACTTTGCAACTTCGTCTGCGCTGTAAACCAGAATATCTTTAGGCGCTCGAAATGGAGACAGAGCGTGTCGTATACGTCTGATCTCTTCTCTTCGACTGCGCTTAGGTCCAAAAGACTCATCTTCGACAATGATCAAATCAACGTCGGAATCCTTTCCAGCATCTCCTCGAGCGTGAGAACCGAAAAGAACGATCCGTTTTGGGTCAACTTCACGGACGATTGTTGCGACCATATCATCCAGAGCTTGTTCGGTAATTTCAGCCATATCGAAATTATAAATCGAAATTAATAAAAATCAGTATGTTATGCCTATCAACGTGAAGACCAACTATATAACTATACATTCAATGAAGGGTTATGTAAACATAAAACTCAATCAAACCAAGACCTGGAGGACAATGTGAAACTTCAAAACAAAGTCGCCCTCATCACCGGAGGTGCCCGCGGGTTGGGCCGCGCCTATGTCCTGCACCTCGCTCGCCTGGGTGCCAACATCGTGATCAACGACATCAGCCTCAAAGCCGCTCAGGAATATGACGAAAAATTGACCGCCGACACTGTGATGGCCGAAGTCGAAGCCCTGGGCCGCCGGGCCCTCGGCATCGAAGTCGATGTCACCGACAAAGCCGCCGTCGATGCCATGGTCGAACAGACCCTCAACACCTTCGGACGTCTCGACATTCTGGTCACCAACGCCGGCGGTAGCCTCTTACCTCGGGGCACCGATCAGAACGCCTCCACAATTGCCCCAGAACATTATGCCTACATCATGGACATCAACCTCACGGGTACTATTTACTGCTGTCAGGCAGCCAGCGTTCCCATGAAAAAAGCCCGATCCGGGAAAATCGTCAACGTCGCTTCCCAGGCTGGGCTGTGGAGTGGCCGCACCGGTTCCGGCATGCCCTACAAAGTCGCCAAAGCCGGCGTGGTTCACTACACCCGATCCCTTGCCGCCGAACTCGGCTCCTACAACATCAACGTCAACTGCATCGCACCCGGTTTTATCCTTTCCTCCCGGGCCATCGCCCAGGGCCGCAACACCGAAAAAACCCGGTCTCGCCTCCTGGCCGATATTCCCCTGGGTCGCCTGGGCATGCCCGAAGACTGCGCCAGAGTCGTCGAATTTTTAACCACCGATTTGTCCGACTATGTCACTGGTCAGTGCATCCCCATTTGCGGCGGATACGTGGCGTTTTGAACCTCCTGACAGAACACGACACGGTGCCCAAAATCCGTTTAATTTGACCCGTCTTCCATTACAACCGTACACTGCTTGAACCGCACGCCATAACGGGGCACTTTGCCCTGACAAACCCCTCGAATCGTAATCGGCTCTTCGGGCTGCAAATAGCCCACCCTTTTGGCCTCCCCTTTTTCAAAAATAAAAGAGACCATGCCGGCCTCAGCACTGTCTCCCTTCAATCGAATTACAGGTTCTCCCAGCCAGTTCACATCTTTTGTCGCAATCGTCCCCGTCACATCGCAAAGTTTGCCGCGAAGCACCCCATCCGCCCGCCGGGCATCCTTCTCATAGGCCAGAAGCAGTTTCTTAATCGTAATCTTTACCGGTGCTTTGTTTGTTGCTTCAATCGTTCCCCGAGATAAAGGCGCTTTCGGATCATACTGATCGGTATAAACCGCAATTAACACAGCCATAAAAACAACCAGTATCACCGCACCGACCAAATTACTCCGCGACATTGGATCACCTCAATGCGATCCCTTTTAACTTTTAAGGGAAGTTGGGTGGAATGAATCATTCCCGATTTTCCTGCTGCTGCAACGCATAAAGAGAGGTATACCCCCCGGACCAGTCCGGTGGGATCAAACAGGGCCGGGGATCGTGGCGGGCCCAGCGGGCCGGTTTGCCACGTACAATCGTACCCTCGTAGGAGCTCTTAAGCGGATTCCAGGTGTACGGGAAAGCATCGGCCGAAGAATATGCATTCAGCAGGAGCGGACGGCCCGTATCGGATAGATTTTTCTTGGAGCCGTGGAGAATCCGGCAGTTGTGGATCGTGATCGACCCGGCCGGACCCTTCAGATAGGCAACGCTGTCCAGGTTAATTCCCGCCAGGTCTTCATCCCTGACACAGCCGACCCACTCGCCCACGCCATTATACTGGTCAAAAAGCTCACCCTCGTGACTGCCGGGAATCACCGCCAGGGGTCCCTGCTCATCTCCCACATCGTAAAGATAGGTTCCAACAGTGAGCGGGCTGTAATTGGTATGCGGCCAGTAGGTAATATCCTGGTGCCACTTTACCTCCTCGCCGCCTTCCGCCCATTTGAAATTCAACTTCGAATGATGGAACTTCACATCTGGCCCGACCAGATCGGCCACCACATCTCCCAGAATGGACTCAGACGCGAATTCCCAGTAGACTGGATGGTGGCTCACGGGGTTTGACAGGCGGCGAAGCCGGGGGCGTTCTGCCGTATGGTCCGGCTCTAAATCAAACACATCATCCGATTGTGTCAGAGAACGACTGTATTCCACCTTCTGATCGGTCACCTCAATCAGTCGATCCATCCATTCTTGCGGGATGATGCTCTCGACCAGCAAGTATCCGTTCTCAAAATAAAACCGACGCTGTTCGTCCGTCAGCACCTTGGGCGCATGGGATAAAACCTCTTCTGGGAGCATTGGCCAGATCCTTTTCAGGTTAAAAATGAAATGGATGAATGCATAGAGAGAATCCCCGCTGGCAACCGAACGGGACCTCCACGACAACCCACGAATACCCTATTTCCCTCGAAACACCGGTTTTCGCTTTTCCATAAACGCCTTGCGGCCCTCCTGATAATCCTCGCTGGCAAAACAGTCTTCCACAAGCTGTTTACAAAGATCCAAATCGCGATCGTCAGGATCTTTAGCAATCTCGGCAATAATCTGCTTACAAGCCTTCATCGTAAGTGGGGCATTGCCTGCAATCGTCTCGGTATAGTCATTCACAAAGTCATCCATCTCATCCCGGGTCAAAACCCGATTGATCAGCCCCATATCGTAGGCTTCCGATGCCGGGAACCGTTTTGCCGTAAACAAAATTTCTTTGGCGCGGCCAGCCCCTACAAGATTCACCAGAGAACGAATGCCTCCAAACCCGTAGCCGAGACCGAGTTTGGCCGCAGGAATTCCAAATTGAGAATCGTCGGATGCAATTCTCAAATCGCAACACAACGCCATTGCCAATCCCCCGCCAATGCAATACCCTTCAATTCTGGCAAGGGTGGGCTTGGGAATCGTTGCGAGTTTCTGGGAGGCCTGTTGAATCGCTTTGTTGTAAACCTCAGTAGCCTCTTTCGACCCGCGCCTTTCCTCAAACTGCGAGATATCTGCCCCGGCCGAAAAAGCCCTGCCGCCCTCGCCCGAAACCACAATCACGCGCACCCCGTCGTCCGCCTCAAAATCATCCATCGCCTCGGCAATCCCCTGCCACATATCGTAGGAAATGGCATTGTGCTTTTGGGGCTGATTCAAACCCAAATACCCCACCCCCTGATCTTTTTTAACAACTAACTGTTCTGTCATAAAACCGTGCCCACTTTCAAGTCGTTCAAAAAACCTTTCCCTTCTTCAAAGCCGCTACCTCATCGTCAGAAAATCCAAACTCCTTCAAAATTTCATCCGTATGTTCCCCTCGCTCAGGCGAAGCACGATACGTCGTCTTTGCAACACCGCTCAAGTTCGTCGCGTTGCGCACCACCGCTTTTGCACCCGATGCACTGGGCGTGACCTCACGCGCCATCTCCAGGTGTTGTATTTGAGGATCAGACCACATCTCGTCCATATGGTAAATCGGCCCACAGGGCACACTCGCTTCGTTCAGTACCTCCACCCACGCTTCGCTGCTTTTCTGAGAAAAATAGCGCTGCAATTTTTCGTTCAGCGCATCTCGATTTCGAAGCCTGGCCGCCCCATCGGCATAGTCCGGATCATCGTGAAGATCTTCAGCACCCAGCACACCACAGAGCCGATCCCACATCTGTCCGCCACTGGCTGCAATATTAATGTACCCATCCGTGGTCTTGAACACACCGGTCGGAATGCTTGTGGGATGGTTGTTGCCTGCCTGCTCCGGCACGTCGTTTGCCATCAACCAGCGAGCCGCCTGAAAATCGAGCATCGCAACCTGTGCTTCCAGCAACGACGTGTGTACCCACTGGCCTTCGCCAGTCTCCTCGCGTTGCAGCAACGCCGTCAAAATCCCAATCGCAGCATACAAACCCGAGGCGAGGTCTGCAATGGGCACACCCACGCGCATCGGCCCCTGTCCTGGCGTTCCGGTAATCCACATCAACCCGCCCATCCCCTGCGCGATCTGGTCAAACCCTGGTCGCAAACGATAAGGACCATCCTGTCCAAAACCCGAAACACTGGCATAAACGATCCCCGGGTTTTCCGCACGACACGCCTCGTAATCGATCTTGAGACGGCCCTTCACATCCGGACGATAATTTTCCACCACCACATCCGCTTGCTTGACCATGCGCATAAATGTCGCCCAACCTGCCTCGTCCTTGAGGTTCAGCGTCATTCCGCGCTTGTTTCGATGCAGGTTCTGAAAGTCCGGACCGTGGCGCGCGCCCCCCATTCCCTTGTCCTTGTCGATGTGTTCGGGCGCTTCAATCTTGATGACATTTGCACCCCAATCGGCAAGTTGCCGCACCGCCGTGGGACCGGCTCGAACCCGGGTCAAATCCAGAACCGTAAACCGGGAGAGAGGGCCTTTAAAATCGGTCATAGAAAAACTCCATATAAATCCAACCACCAAAATACCAAGCCATATTCAACTACCCACAATATAATTTTCGATCCCATCTGTTCCCAGCAAAATCTCGCCCGCTTACGAATTCAAACCATCACTCAGAAGCCATTTCCAAACCCCTCACCCTTCCACCGTTCATGGGTCTGCTAAGAATACAGCGATGAAAGCGCCCGTATTGGCCGATCGGACACATTTATTTACCCCGAAACGATGGATCTCCAAGCCTCAAGCTCGAAACGCCTTCCAGGCGATTGCCGCAGCAATCAAATACAGCCCGCCTCCCATCACATAAATCCATCCCGAATCAAACTGCATCTGAAGCGCCGTCCAGCCCAGAATCGGACCGGCTGCCGCCCCCACATCCGACGAGGTCACATAGGCCGCCACAGCCCGAGACCCGCGCGTGCCCGACTCGGCAATCAACGTCACAGACGCACCGGCACCGCACACAAAAAAGAACAAGACCAGCCCTGCAAGCAACACAGGATGGACAACCCCAGCCATCGACAACAACACCAGAGCACCCAGCCCCAGAAACAAGAGAATCGCCGCCCGCCGCCCGATCCGATCGCTCAACGCACCCAGCATCGGCGCAATCAACAAATCGGCCATCCACCGTCCGGCGATCAACAATCCCGTTAAGGTGGCCACACCAATCGTAAGCCCCCAAATCGTCACCGATTTCCCCACCGATTCTTCCAGCACCAGTCCCAACGTCGACATCACCATCCCCGTCCCCACACACCCCACCACAAACCCACATCCCAAGAAACCCGGATCCCACCAGCGTCCCGAAACCACCGCAGAACCTTCCCGATGTCGCTGCGCCAACCCCCTGCGCGAAAGCACACCCAGCGGCACCCCAACCAGAGAAAGCCCGCTGAAAATCAGCATGGTCATCGTAAACCCGATCACATCGTGCCCCAGCGCCCCACCCAGACTGCCCGCCACCGAACCCGTCCTCGAAATCCCCGTATAATACCCCATCCTCTGCCCAATACTTTCCTCGGGCGCACTATCCACCACCGTCATCAACCCCACCTGCCGGATGAACGACCAGCTCAACCCCCACAAAAAACGCATCCCGATAAAAATCGGAAACACCGGAACCAGTCCATAAGACAACGTCACCAATGCGCCCAGCATCAGAGCCAGTCCAACCAAAACCGTCGGGTTATACCGTCGACACAACCACTCGGCCAGCTGATTGGTCACCAGCCGGATCCACCGGTTCATCGACAGAATCAGCCCCACCTGATAGGGCAAAAGTCCCAGTTCGCGAAAATAAGTGGGCAAAACCGAATAAAGCGTCTGATCCCCCAAAAGAGAAAACGCCGTGGCCAACCCGATCAGGAGAACCGGTCGAGACGGTTTCATAAACCGGTCGAGACATCGTAAAAAGAAAGGCGTCTTACCACCCACCCATCAATTTGGATCTTCAGACTCCAACACCGCATCGCTTTGCCCCTCATGATCTACAATCTGCAACTCGTGCCGCACCACGCCCCGCAACGCCAGATACATCACAACAATCGACACAGCCGCCCAACAAAATGCAATCGGATATGCCAACACCGGAAAACCCAGATACCGCGCCAGAATTCCCGCATCCGTCTGCTCGGTTTGCATCCACAAATCCGTCTTAAAATCATACAAACTATACAGACACAACATCATCCCCATCCAGGCCGCCACAATCCAGGCCGCCTGCGGAAATCGCAACACAAGCACCAGCAAAATGGCGCCACTGACCACACCAAAAACAAAATCAATCCCCCAGGGTGGCGTATACAATACCGTCATCCCCACGGTCGTCCCTCCAATCAGCCCCAGCAAAATCCGCTGAATCCTCATCCAGTTCCCAACATAAATCAACAAGGCCCCCAGCACCGCCGACCCCACATATCCCGCCGAACTGATGGCCGGGAAAAAACCGCCCCGGCTTTGCATATGCCCCGCCTCCTGCCACTGCACCCGCATTTCCACCACTTCCCCACCGGTCGCCAAAGCCATTCCGGCATGCCCCATCTCGTGCACCAATACCACAAAGACCCGAAACGGTTTCACAAAAGGCGTTTCCCAAAAACCCAGTGCCACCACCACACAGGCCAGATGAATCCAGAACCGCCGAAAAATCGCAAACATAACCCCTTCTCCTTAAGAATGGACCTATAGTGCACAATTCCAGGGTCCGATGCAAGCCCTTCAGGGAGAGGCTTACCCAACCATTAGCATCGCCACCAAACCTCATGTAAATCAGAGATCTCTTCGAAAGGCTCACAAAAATTCAGACCACGTCTTATATAGGATTAACAACAACTTATAAACGTTTCAATCGTATGCTGCAAAAGGCACATATTTTGCATCTTAAACTTCACGATCACACCCACATTCCCAACAGCCGGGCTAATCCACAGGGAGGAATCTATGCGGCTCGGCGTGTTTATTTGTATCCTTCTTTTCACCCTTCTCTTCAACCGGTCGGCCCAGGCCCTCGACTGGGAACTCTTCGACGTCGACCGGGGCGGCAAGCCCTCTCTTGCCATCACCTCCGACGGCACCCCCCACATCAGCTATATGGCCGAAGAATCCCGGGGCTTTGTCAGACATGCTGTCTGGAACGGCACGGCCTGGGACATCCAGCTCGTCTCCCAGGGATACTTCTACGGCCCTCTATCACTCGCCCTGGACAATCAAAACCGCCCCCACATCATATATCACGACCACCAGGACATGCAGTTTCAGCCCGACAAAGGCGACCAGGTACACGCCTCCTGGGACGGCACCCGCTGGACCCTGCAAACGGTTCAGCACAATGGCCACGACGGCTGGGACAACGCCCTTGCCCTGGATGGGTCCACCCCCAAAACCGCCTCCGTCGACCCCGCTCAGTTTGGCAGTTCGGACGGAATTGAATACTGGGACGGACAGCGTGTGGAGCAAATCGGCAGCGGTCCCATCCTCTATGAATACGGCACCGGCATCGCCCTGGATGCGGACAAAAATCCACACATCTCCTACTTCGACACCAACCGCGGACAGCTCAAGCACGCCGTCAAACGCAACGGTCGCTGGACTCTTACCACCGTCGACGCCCAGTCTGGAGCGGGCATGTATTCCTCCATTCGCATCGGACCGGACGACCAACCGCACATCAGCTACTACTATCAAGAAACGCAAACCAGCGGCACCGTGCGCTACGCCCGTTTCAACGGCACGGCCTGGACCGTCCAGGATGTGGACCGCATCGACAACGTCGTCAGCGGCATGGTCGGTGCTCGCAACCTCACCTCTCTGGCCTTCGGCCTGGACAGCCAGCCCCGGATCAGCTATTCCAGCATGTCCACCCTCAAATACGCAACCTGGACCGGTTCGGCCTGGCAGGTCGAAACCGCTGTCTCGCTTCCCCGTCCCAGCACGGTCCTGGGCGGCCTCACCTCCCACAAAATCGGCCCAGACGGCACCGTTCACATCGCCTTTTATGAAATGCCCGACCGCTTCACCACCACCACCGGCACCGTGCGCTATGCCCGCGGCACCCTTCAAAACCTGGCTCCTGCCTTTGTCAACCTGACCGATGAAACCCTGTTCGAAAACACGCCTTTCTCCCTCGTCATCAACACCTCAGACCCGGAAGGCGATGTTACAACCGTTACCGCTTCCGGCCTGCCCGAGGGTGTCAGCTTTTCCGATCATACACTTATTTGGACCCCCGACTTCACCCAGGCAGGCACCTACCGAATCACCTTCACCGCCTCCGACGGTGCTCTGGAAACCACCCAGGAAATCACCCTCACCGTCCAGGATGTAAATATCCCCATCCAGCTCAGCGCCGTCTCGCCCAACCGACAAACCATCCTTACCCAAGCAGGATCACAGATCACCCTTGAAATCACCCCTCAAAACCTCGATAACGACCCCCTCACTTTCACCTGGACCCTCAATGGGCAACCCGTTCCGGACGCCACAGGTCCCATCCTGACCTTCAACGCCACCGGTGCAGAAGAAGATGTCATTATGGTTTCCGTCTCCGATGGCACCGACACAGTCACACAAACCTGGCGCACCGCCTCCATGCTCAAAGGCGACTTCAACGCCAGCGGCACGGTCGATTTCACCGACTTTTTGGCCTTCGTTCGAGGGTTCGGAAAACGCACCGAAGATCCCGACTTTGACCCGGATCTGGACATCGATGGAAACGGCGCAGTCGATTTTCCCGATTTCCTGATCTTCACCCGTTTTTTCGGCGCAGGCGGCTAACCAATCATCGTACAACCAAAAAATAAAACCAGCGGACAGATCAGAGATTCTGTCCGCTGGTTTGGGTACCTATCCGATAGTGTTTAGAAAATCCTTCAAGCTTTTCGGGACATAGACAACTCTTCCTGCTCCCGCCAGAGATACAAAATATGCTTGGAATGCCGCAAATAATGCTGATAGGCTTTCTCAAACCCGCGCTGTCTCCCATTGGGCGTCTTCCCGCTCGGCAATGCATTGTGTCGCCCCCGCGACTGTGTGACGCTCCGACTCCGATTGTTCACCGCAATCGTCATCACCCGATGCGTCTCACCGGATAGGTCTTCAACCTGCATCGACCAGACCGATGTATTGCCGCCCTGGCATTTGTGCGCATAAGAAGCCACACAGTGATGCATCTGACGCCCTTCAATCGACAATTCCTTGCTTGACAGCAACTCCTGAATTCGCCAATGTTCTTTCACCTGACCCAATCGGTCTATGACCTCATGGTCAAACGCACCAATCCCGGAGGGCCACCATTCTTTTGGCGGCAACCGCGTCTCCCGGGCCAATTGCCGATGCCAGTAATCGACCTGCCGCAGCAATTTGTTCATGCTTCGACCTTTGATCGAAAAATTAGGCTGTGCAGGGGGCACCTGAATCACCAAACCCTCAGGCCCTACTTCTTCTTGCGGCACATATTTCTGATTGTAAATATAATCCACAAGCGGCCCGATCTGGTCCGGGTCCAGCATCGGGTTGTTCACAAAAAAGTGGACCACCTTGTGCCAGAAATCTTCGTGCTCAAAACTCGACCCCAATCGGGTCCCATTGATCGCCCGCACCTGCGGTGTCTCACCGCCCAGCCCCAGAATCTGTCCCCATCGAAACGCTTCCAACACCGTAGACTCATCCGGTGCCTGCAAAAAGAGATGTGCCATCTTTTTCGTCAAATTCACCGGCACGTCCAACTTTCGGATATTTTGTCCAATGCCCACCTGCACAAACCAGGTTTGCTGCTGCCGCGCCCCGTCCGTATCCCTCAGAAACCACACCATATCCATAAAGGTGGGCACTTCGTATTGCACCAGCAGATGTCGGACAAGCGCTCCAAATTGCTTTCGAGAATTGTGACTGTTCGGCCGCCAGTCTTCCGGAGATCGAATCCAGTGCTTGTGCCAGCTCGCCAGGGTTGCCAACCCCTCGATAAACGTATTTCCTCCCTGCGGTCCCAACCGCGTAATCGCCGGTTTCATCCCAAACAGATCCGCGTTTTTTTCGGTATGCAATAACACAGACAACAACGCCTGAAGCCCCTTCCGATCCCGTCCCAGGCTTTCGAACGCTTCGTGCATTTTTTTCAAATGCGGCCGTTTCAAATCGGCATCCGTCACTTTCCCCTCAAAAATCAGACGAATCGTATCCGGCAACCGTTTGGTATGCGCTTTCATCCCCGCCAGCACGGCTTCACTCTTCAACCGCCCCACCAGCTCCACCTCTTTCTTGCGCTGTGCCCGGCTCTTGTTCGTTCCGGTGCTCAATCCTTGCGCCGTACACCAGGCCACATATTCCTCCACCGTCATCAACCCCAGCTTCTGGATATGCGCCTGCAACTCCCTATCCGCCACCTGATCTTCCAGTGCCCGATCGGCCACCTTCCGTTCCTGCCGTCGCTCCTGCCAGCTCTTATTCAGCGCGCCATTAAACCCATGATCGCGGCACCACGCCTGATACTGCGACACACTCGTTAGACCCAGCGACTGAATATGCGCCGTCAAGTCTGTATTTGCTTTGCCCACCGCACCGCGATGCCGTCTTTTTTTTCGCTTTGTTGCCATAAAATCCTCCTGCGAAAGATCATGAGAGAAACGACTATTCTTCCGCCAGTTTCTATATTATATAGCGAATTAATTTACCACCGTCAAACCATTCACTAAAACACGGGTCCAAAACCATTCTGTTGCAAATTGCAATTTCTTCTAAGGATCTTTCCATGTCCACAATGCCAAAGGTTCTCCCGCTGCGTGAACGCGCCCGCATCGTCAACAACCTCACTTTGTCTCGTTTTGAAACACTACTCCCACAGGTGATGCGCGAAACCGGGTTTGATATGTGGCTCATTATTTGCCACGAAGACAACCACGATCCCATTTTCAACACGCTTATCCCCTGGGAATGCTGGGCACCCATCTTGCAAATGGTCGTTTTTTATGACAACGGATCAGAAATCGAACGCATCAACATTTCCCGCACCAACATGCAAAATCTCATGCCACCTTCACCCTGGAACACTGATGAAGAAGAACAATGGGCATGCCTCAAACGTATAGCCGAAGAACGCAATCCCAAACGCATTGGCATCAACCAGTCCAACACCATCTGGGCCGCAGACGGACTCACCGTCTCGCTCAAAGAACAACTGACACAAACACTCGGCTCAGATCTCGCCTCACGCCTCGCGTCATCTGAACCCCTCTGCATTCGCTGGCTAGAAACCCTCGTTCCCGAAGAAATGGAACTCTACCATCACGCCAACGCGGTTGCACATCATCTCATTCGCAGAGTATTTTTCCGAGAAACCATCACTCCCGGCATCACCACCATCGAAGACATGCGTTGGGCCTACTGGCAAAATGCTGCTGATCTTGGTTTCCAAGTGTCTTTCCCACCTTTCTTTCGAATCTACCGTAGCGATGCCAACAAAGAGATTTATGGCGATGTCCCCACCGTTCGCCACGGCGATATGTTGCATTGTGATGTAGGTGTCATCTACTTCCGCCTCAACACCGACCATCAAGAACTCGCCTATGTTCTCCGCCCAGAAGAAAACGACGCACCAGACGGCCTCAAACACGGCATGGCCGAAGGCAATCGCCTACAAAATATCTTCACATCTTCCTGGGAAATGGGTCTATCGGGCAACGACATCCTTGCCCGCGCTCTGCAACGAGCAAACGAGGCCAACATCCCCAGCCCCAAAATATATTCCCACTCACTCGGCCACTTCCTCCACGAACCTGGCCCCCTCATGGGTCTCCCCTGGGACCAAGGCAAGATCCCCGGTCGCGGCGACGTCAAAATGAACCCCAATACTTGCTATACTGTTGAACTTAGCGTCACTTGCCCAGTACCCGAGTGGAACAACCAGGAAGTCACCTTCCCTCTCGAACAGGAT
>JAPUJS010000450.1 GCA_027296045.1 bacterium
GCCCCATTTCGATAAAACCCATATTGTGCTGAAAGCCCAAAACGGGAGTTTAATTGCCTCGAAAACTTCAACGTGGCAATGGTCTGCTCATATTCATCCTCTTCCGAAAGACGGCCGGATGCAGGACGCAACACGTCATCGTATTTTCGAACCTGAAAACTTATAATAGACTGTGCATCAATTAGATATCCAATATGCTTCATCAAAAACATTCGAATTCTGTGTGCCCGATAACCAAATCCAAAACTGTTGGAACGATTGTCCAAAAATCCATATCCAACATGGAACAATCCGCCTTGGTAGACCTGCAGATCCAGGGTGAATTCCCTCAAAACATCCGCCTGACGGGTACTCCGAATCGCGCGATTTCCCGACCGAGGGTCCAATAGTGCTGTTCGGTCGTAATCCAACCAGTACCAGGTCCCCCGGACCAGCCCCACAAACTTCCGGGTCCGGCTCCACCGTCCCTCCACACCCAATACATGGAAGGCCACCTGGGCAAGGGCAGGATCGCGAGCGTCTTCCCTCGAAACCCTGAAAAACACCCCACCTGTTCCCCCCTCCAAAAGTCTGGTACTCACCCGCCCATTGATTTTCCCCCGTAAATAGCTCTCTTCTCCCGGCACCCGAGTGGCCTGTTTTAGTTTGAGCTGGCCCCCACCCGAAACCCACCACCGAGCAGACACCTGAGCCTGCCCCAGCAACTCCAGGTGATTGACAGTGACATCGCCCATTTCAGCAAACAAAGCGCTTGTTTTCCACAGCCGTTTGAACCCACCCTGATGCTGGAGTTCAATCCGCCCTCGCTGGCTTTGAAAGAAAACCCCCTTGGACATAACGGAAATCCGATTGATCCACCCACCCTGGGGGTTGACCCCCTGCTCAAACAGGTTGCTATCGTAACTTCCGCCCACCGAAGCTCGGATTTCTGCACCCGCCACGTCTTGACCGAAGCACCAGGCCAAACACATCCAGACCATCCCCCAAAAGGCTACCCTCATTGCTCATTTTCCCCCAGAAGCTCTTTCAGACGCTCCCGGAACGTGATGACCTGAGCCTTTAACCTCTCTTCCTGACCCATCAGAGCCTCTTTGCGCCCTTTTAAAATACGTATTTCCCGATCGATAGGATCCAACACAAGACCACCGGCAAATTCACCCTGCCCCACCGTCACTACCTCCCGTTCTGCAACCACTTCAACCGTCACTACCAGCTCAAGCGGTGCAATTTCCTCCTCTGCCGGGCCGCGCAGTGTTGTCTCCGCCGAACCCACATCTGCCGCCCCAATCGATGCGACAGGAGGAAGCTCTTGGACCAGATCTTCCTCTGAGACTTGCACGACCTGTTCAGACACCTGCAAACGCACCGACCGCCCCTCTGGCAAGTGTTCATCAAATAAGACCATTTCGCGTATCAAAGCTGCCATTCGCCCGCGCAGTCGCTTTTCCTCTTCCAGACGCGAAATCGCGCGGTCTGCAGCCAGGACTTCCTCTCGCACGTGGTTGGCCATATCGGCCATCAAATCGGCTTTCTGCCTCAATTGTTCGGGCCCATCATCTTCCCGAATCGACAAAATCGATACCGCCATCGTGTCTCGAACCGTCTCTTGCAAAGCCGCTTTTGCCTTCTGTAATGCCTGAAGACGGGCAATCGTGGTGCCCCCACCATCGGTCAGTTGGCCGATTAATTGCCCGATCTCCCGATCATAAGCCACCTTGAGGTCATCGGTCCGTCTATCCAGGCGGCTCTGAATGGATTCCTGGGCTTGATAGATTGCTTCCAACGCCAGGGTAAGCGTCATCGCCTCTTGCAATGCCCCGGCAAGGATCCCGCTGGCCTCCAGGGGTTTGTCTGGCCCCTTCAACCGATCAATTTTAGCAGCCAGCCTGTTCAGATCCGCCTGCAGGCGATTCTGGCGCATTTCCAAAGAATCCGCTTCTGCCAGTAAACGCACCCGGTCGGCCTGCAAGTCCACAACCTCGGAACCGAATACAGAAGTCAAATTCACAATCAGAGCCAAAATGATCGCTAACCCATTGAATTTCATTTGCCTAAACCTCAAGAAGCCTCCTCTGTTTCGCCATCCCCCAGCCCATATTTTTCGAGTTTGTAATACAGTGCACTGGTCTTTACGCCCAGCAGACTTGCCGCGCGTGTTTTGACCCCCTCGGCCTCGGCAAGGGCTTGCCGAATCAACCGCTTTTCCAGCGCTTCCATCTGTTGGGTCAGGGGCCCATCCTCCTGGAGATCCGATTCTTGCCCCTCTTCAAAGGGCAAATCTACCCAATCAATCTCTGCCCCTTCCGACAGCACCACCATCCGTTCCACGGCATTTTCAAGTTCCCGGACATTGCCGGGCCAGCGATAGCCCATCAAGGACGTCATCGCCGATGGGGTGATCTGCTTCACGGGCCGATTCATCTCCCCGGATTTCTTATGCAAAAAGTGTTCCACCAGTTCAGAAATATCGCCTTTTCGCTCTCTTAAGGGAGGTACAAAAATGGGTATCACCTCTAAACGATAAAACAGATCTTCCCGAAATCTACCCTCTTCCACCATCTTTTTTAAGGACCGATGGGTCGCTGCAACCACGCGGACATCCACCCGGACGGGATGTTCGCCGCCCACCCGATCAAATTCTTTCTCCTGGAGTACACGCAGCAAATTCACCTGCACTTCCAGTGGTAAATCACCGATTTCATCCAAAAAAATAGTCCCCCCTTCGGCCAGCTCAAATTTCCCTTTCTTTTGACGAACCGCCCCGGTAAATGCCCCCTTTTCATGCCCAAACAATTCGCTTCCCGCAAGTTCTTTGGGCAACGCGCCACAATTGACCTTTACAAACGGGGCATTGTGTCGGCCGCTTTCTTTATGAATGGCCCTGGCAACCAGCTCCTTCCCGGTGCCGCTTTCCCCATACACCATCACCGCCGAATCGGTCGCCGCTACTTTTCTCACCGTGTTGTAGACCTGTGCCATCTTGGCGCTGCTGCCGACCAATTCTCCAAAATTAAACCGCCCTTCTATTTCTGCTCGCAAATACCGGTTTTCCTCCCCCAACTGCTGATGTTCATTTCGGATTTTCCGGTATTTCAAAATACTTTCTACCTTCACCTGCAACATTTCTGGGGGAAAAGGCTTGGCAATAAAATCGACAGCCCCTGCCTTCATCGCCTGCACGGCAATTTCAATGGTGCCATAAGCCGTCATCAACATCACGTCGGTGTCGGGATAGGTCTTCTGAACCGCCTCCAGCACCGCAAGGCCATCCATCGCGTCCATCTTATAATCGGTAATAACCAGGTCAAATGCCTGTTCGCCAAGTTTCTCCATTCCCTCAGCGCCACTTCCAACCCCAAAGGCCTCGTTTCCCATACGTGTCATCGCCAGAACCACCCCACTTTGCATGGTCTCATGATCATCAATCACCAGAATTCGGCTCACATCGCCCCCGTTTCCATGGGTCCAGGCAAAATCAACCGGCACGTCGTCCCGCTTCCCGGTACGCTTTCTAACACCACCCGGCCCCCGTTTTCCCGGACAATCTGTTGCACAATCGCCAGTCCCAATCCTGACCCTTTTTCCCGTGTGCTAAAAAAAGGCTCAAAAAGCCGGTTCAAATCAGACGGCGCAATCCCAACCCCCGTATCGATCACCTCCAGGCAAACCCCGTCGGCCTCAAGACCTGCCCGGACCGTCAAGTTGCCGCCTTCTGGCATGGCCTGAATCGCGTTTTTCATCACATTGACCAGGGCTTGCTTGATCTGTCCCCGATCGACAAACACGCGGGACCCTTTTGAAATAGTCGTCTGGTACGCAATATTCCCGGCCTCCAGTTCGGGGGCCACTAAAAAAAAGGCCTCCTCGACCAACAGCCCGAGCTCGACCCATTCGGGCTGAACCGGAGCAGGTCGCGCAAATTCCAAAAACTCTGAAATCACCCGATCCAGGGTCCGAACCTCACCAATAACCTTCTGAATATGTGCTTTGCGAGGGTCCTCCTTCGGCAGATCATCTGCAATCAAACCGGCATAAATCTCAATGCCGCCCAAAGGATTCCGGATCTCGTGCGCGACGCTGCCCAGCATCTGACGCAATTGTTCGTCCCGTGCCAGGATCTTTCGACGCATGTCTTCCATCGTTTCGCCCAAATACCCGATTTCATCGCCCGATACCACATCCATGGGTTTCATCAGGTTTCCTCGACCAATCTCCCGAGCCGCTTCAACCAGTCGATAAACCGGACGCGTCACCCCCCGGGCCAGCACCAGACTGACGATCAGCGTAAGCACAGCCCCGGCACCACCAAAAATAAATACCG